>REEL01000149.1 GCA_007695095.1 Chitinophagaceae bacterium
TGAGTGTACCGGCAGGCAGTGGCCAAATATTCTTTGTCGTACTTCAGGATGAAACTGAAACAATTACAGAAAAAGTCTTCTTAACGAACAATTAATAAGAAGATACGATATATTAAAAAAGCTTCTCTGAAACCAGAGAAGCTTTTTTTTGTAGTATGTTTATAGTCCAAAATTTCGGCCTATAAAATGTTATTTCTTTACTTAAAGTCACTAAGCTGCATGAACTGAACATGTTTTTTTAATCAACTTCTGATTATAAATTAATGACCAGGCTACCATCAAAGCCCCTAATACTGAAAGCACAGTGCTTACTGGTCCGTGAGCATGGACAATATGAACAGAAATAATTAATAAAAAGCCAGAAACCATCCATAATAATGGTTTACGATTCTTGTGCGTATTTATAAATGAATTAACATTTGCATAGGATGCAATAACAATGCTAAAGGATATCATAACAATTTCCACCCAGTGGTCAAAAAGCATTAAACCCGTTAAGGGAGCCATAACAAGAAGTAAAGGTGTTAACGCACAATGAACTGCGCAGGCCAAAGAAGCAAATACACCAATTTTATTCCAATTCACTATCTTCACTTTTTTTACAAAGTTACTAAAATTAATTTTTATGTGCAACGACGTTGCATATCTGAAATAAAAATTAATCAAAAGTTTTAATAGCTTTGTTTGAACGCTTTTTTAAAATAAAACCAATGAATCATTTAATTCCTTTAATAGCAAGATTATCAATTTCAGTGATATTTTTTGTGTCCGCAATTGACAAAATAATGAATTTTAGTGATAAAATTGAATACATGAAAAAAGTGGGTCAAATGTCCGGTCCATTAGAAATACTATTATTTTTTGCTATTATTTTTCTACTTGTAGGTTCACTGTCACTAATATTAGGGTACAAAATTAAAATGGGCGCAGCATTACTTATTATTTTCTTAATTCCCACTACTTTTATATTTCACTTTGACCCTGGAACAGCACAGGATATTCAACTTATGAAAAATCTGGCTATGACAGGTGGCTTATTAATGTTAATCGCTTTTGGAGGTGGCAAATGGTCAGTTGATAAATAAGTTGAAATCCATTTTAACTTAACAAACCAAAATAGATTCCTGAGCAAAAGAAATGCCTAACTTTGCACCCTCAAATTTCTATCAAGAATGGAGCTATTTTTCTTAATTTTTACTGCCTTGTTTTCAGTTGTAAACCCTTTAGGGGCAATGCCGGTTTTTCTGGCACTTACAGCTAATGATGCCCCCGAATGGAGAAAATCTCAGGCAAAAAAAGCATCCCTTTACGTTATCCTTATACTTATCGTATTTTTTTTAGTCGGTACATACATTTTAAATTTTTTTGGAATTAGTATTGAAGGGCTGCGAATTGCCGGTGGAATTATTATTGCCAAATCGGGACTGGATTTATTAGGTACCAGTGGGCAATATGAGAGAGGAAGGGCTATCAGTAAGAAAGTAAAAAGAGAAGCCATGCTTAAAAATGATATATCATTCTCTCCTCTGGCAATTCCAATGCTTGCCGGGCCGGGTTCCATATCATTGCTAATTTCATTTGCTTTGGAAATTGACATTGTAACTGACTATTTAATAATAATTTCAGCCATTATTGCTGTAGGTTTAATAACCTTTATCGTTTTGATTGTATCTCCAAGACTTATGGAGAAAATAGGTGAATCCGGATCATCAGCTATTACCAGAATGATAGGATTTATAGTGCTGGCTATTGGTATACAGTTCATTGCCAATGGAGTAATTCCAATGTTAAGAAGCATCTGAACCCTACTCAAATTTAGTTAACAGTATCAACTATTAAAATTTTAAACTAATTTTACACCAAGCTTGTTGTTAACTCGTTACTAATACAAATATGGATAAAAAAAGCAGTCTTCAAAGCAAAAACATCACACCTTTAGGTATCAATTTAATGCTATTAGCAAAAAAGTATGTGGGTATAATTGTTTCAAAACTATCTCATCTTGACATTGAGAGACATTTTTACATTTTAGTAGTTATTGATGCATCAACTAAACCTATAACTCAAAAAGATTTAGCTGATTTATTCAGTATAGATAAAGCGGCAGTCGTAGGTATAGTAGACTATTTATCTGATGCCGGATACATAGAAAGAAACGTAAACCCAAAGGATAGAAGGCAACATATAATTACTTTGACAAAAAAAGCCGAAAAAGCACTTCCTGACATTTACAATGTATATCGGGAGGTAAACAGTTTAGCATTTAATGGGATGAAAAAAAGCGAAATTGATACTTTTTATAAAGCATTGGAAAATATTTGCAGTAATTTTTCTACTGTAGAAACAGACAACTTTTATTTAGATTTTAAAAAATTGAAATCACTAAAAAACATTCAGAAACAAAAACCTAAACAGACAAAAACAAAATGAATAATAAAACCATAAAATGGATAGCACTGGGCGTTTTCTTGCTTTTGATCTTTGGTGGGCTAATCTATCAGACTATGTCCGGAAGTGCAGAAAATGTAGTTGAAGAACCTCCGGGCAGACCTGCTCAACAATCTATGGCTGTAAATATGTTTGTTACTGATTATAGTGAATTAGAGAATTTTATTGATGTAAGTGGGACAACTCTGCCGGATGAATCTGTAGTCTTATCCGCTGAAATTAGTGGATTATTAACCTCTATTTATGTTCGTGAAGGAAGCAGAGTAGAAAAAGGACAGTTAATTGCAAAAGTTAATGATGCTGAACTACAAGCTGAATTAGCCAGGGCAAATACCAACTTGCGCTTATCTGAAACGAATTTAGAAAGACAAAAAAGATTGCTGGCACGAGAAGGCATCAGCCAACAGGAATTTGATAATGCTGAAGCTCAATATCAGGTAAATTTATCAGAAGTAAATTTAATTAAAGCCAGAATTGAAAAAACTGAAGTACGGGCTCCCTTTTCCGGAATAACCGGACTAAGAAAAGTAAGTCCGGGGCAATATGTAACTCCCGGTATGGAAATCATTTCTTTAATTAAACCGGATCCTATCAAAATAGATTTTCCGGTACCCCAAATATTTGCAAACCAAATTAAAGAGGGCACTAAATTTAGATTTCAAACCTCAGGAAGTGCCGAATTTCACGAAGGAACTATTTATGCAACTGAGTCTGTGATTCAGGCTAACAGCAGAGCTTTAATGGTACGGGGGCGATTTAATAATGAAGATATGCTTATCACACCGGGCTCATTTATAAATGCAAAGGTCTTAATGGAGCAGTCTGATAGTGCCATTTTAATCCCTACAGTTGCTGTGGTACCTATTTTGAACGGGCAACAAGTTTATTTGTTTAAAAACGGAAAAGTTAAGCCGCAGGAAGTAGAAACGGGAACCAGAATGGCAAATAAAATACAGATTACCGGCGGTATAAGTGCAGGTGACACAGTAATTACAAGCGGATTACTACAAATACGACCGGAGATGGAAGTTAGAGCAGCAGAAATTTCATCAACATCAAACTGAAGAAAATTATCAAATGAGTTTATCAAAAATTAGTATTAACAGGCCCGTTTTAGCTTCAGTAATGTCAATTGTAATTGTATTAATGGGAGTTATAGGATATACCTATTTAGGTGTAAGGGAATATCCGGCCGTTGACCCTCCCAGAATTACTGTCACTACTAATTATATTGGTGCAAATGCTGATGTTATAGAATCTCAGATAACAGAACCTTTAGAAGAGTCAATCAGTGGAATCGCAGGTATTGAGTCTTTAAATTCAGTAAATAATGAGGGCAGAAGTACCATAACTGTAGAGTTTGATTTAAGTATTGATCTCGAGGCCGCAGCCAATGATGTACGTGACAGAGTATCGAGGGCGGTCAGGAATCTACCTCCGGATGCGGAACCACCTATAGTTGCAAAAGCTGATGCAGATGCCTCCCCCATTGTTTTCTTAAACATTCAAAGTGCTGAAAGGGATTATTTGGAACTAACTGCAATTGCGGAAAACAACTTCAAAGAAAGAGTTCAAACGATTCCGGGAGTTAGTGAGGTGAGAATTTGGGGTTCCAAAACATACTCTATGAGACTATGGCTTGACCCCGGACTCATGGCTGCTTATGGAGTAACTCCAATTGATGTCAGAAATGCCGTGAATCAGGAAAATGTAGAATTACCTTCCGGAAGAATTGAGGGAACTCACATGGAGTTAACCGTCAGAACGATGGGGCGGTTAAACACACCTGAAGAATATAATGACCTGATTATTTTAGATGATGGTATAAATCTGGTAAGACTCAGAGATGTTGGACATGCCGAATACGGGCCGGAAAATGAAAGAACTGTTTTAAAAAGAGATGGTGTGGCAATGGTCGGAATTGTTTTAATTCCCCAACCCGGATCCAACCATGTGGAGATAGTTGATGAATTTTATGAAAGGCTCAAAATTATTGAGCGGGACTTACCTGAAGATATAAAAACAGATTTGGGTTTTGACAATACGGTCTATATAAGAGCTTCAATTGGCGAAGTACAACAATCAGTATTTCTGGCATTTGGCTTAGTAATTTTAGTGATTTTCTTTTTTCTTAGAGATTGGCGAACCAGTATTATTCCAATTATAACTATCCCAATTGCTCTTATCGGGTCTTTTTTCATAATGTATATAGCCGGTTTTTCCATTAATATTTTAACCATGCTGGCGGTCGTGTTAGCTATTGGTTTGGTTGTGGATGATGCCATTGTTGTCTTAGAAAATATTTATACAAAAATTGAAAAAGGTATTGCACCAAAAGAAGCAGCAATACAGGGTGTAGGCGAAATATTTTTTGCCGTTGTTACAACCACTATTGCATTAGCAGCCATTTTCCTTCCCGTTATATTTTTGGAAGGCATTACCGGTCGTCTATTCAGGGAATTTGGAATCACACTCGCCGGTGCCGTCATTATTTCATCTTTTGTTGCTCTTACACTGGCACCTATGCTTTGCAGCAAGATTTTAAAGAAAAAAGATAAACCGAGTTGGTTTTATCAAAAAACAGAAAGACATTTTGAAGCACTTACAAATTTATATGCCCGGGTTTTAGATTTTATACTAAAATTCAGATCTATAGCTTTAATGGTTATCGTTTTATCCGGTTTTGCAATGTATTTCTTCTATTCCAATTTACAACAGGAACTCGCTCCGTTAGAAGACAGAAGTGATGTAAGAGCTTTTTTTACAGGCCCTGAAGGAGCTACCTTTGAATATATGGATCATTTTATGGATAAAGTCATTTTGGAAATGAGAGACTCTATTCCTGAAATGGAAGCAGTAATTTCCGTTACTAGTCCCGGATTTGGTGCTTCAACTGCCGTAAATTCAGGCTTTATGAGGTTAATTTTAAAAGACCCGTCAGAGCGTGAGAGGTCTCAAAATGAAGTCTTTTTTGATGTTTCTAATCGATTAAGGCAATTTTCTGAAGCCAGAGGGTTTGCCTCTCAGCCTCAAACAATTGGAGGTGGATTTCAGAGTTTTCCGGTACAATATGTTTTACTGGCTCCAAATTTTGAACGCCTGACTGAAGTGTTACCCGAATTTTTGGAACAAGCTAATCAGGAAGAAGCTCTACAATTTGCGGATGCAAACCTTAAGTTTAATAAACCCGAAATTCAGATAGAAATTAACAGATCCCTTGCACGTAGCTTAGGCATTAGCATAAGAGATATATCTGAAACTCTGCAATCGGCATTCAGTGGACAGCGTTTTGGATTTTTCCTTAAAGATGGTAAGCAATATCAGGTAATTGGTCAGTTACCCAGAATCAATAGAAATGAACCTACTGACATATCAAGCTTATATATTAGAAGTGGGGCCGGTGAATTAGTGCAGCTATCAAGTTTGATTACACTTAAAGAAACCAGCGCCCCTCCTCAAAGATTCAGATATAACAGATTCGTATCTGCAACTATACAGGCCGGACTTAAAGAAGGATATACTATTGCAGACGGGATTGCTGCCATGGATGCTGTAGCAGCAAGAGTTCTCGATGATTCGTTTTCTACTGACCTAACCGGGCCATCAAAAGATTATGCAGATAGCTCTGCAAGTTTAATTTTTGCATTTGTGTTAGCTCTTATTTTTGTTTTCCTTTTGCTTTCTGCTCAATTTGAAAGCTTCAAAGACCCTTTAATCGTAATGTTCACAGTGCCGCTTGCAATAGCAGGAGCTTTATTTTCACTTTGGTATTTTGGACAAACATTAAATATTTTCAGTCAAATTGGAATCATAATGCTCATAGGATTAGTTTCTAAAAACGGCATTTTAATTGTTGAATTTGCAAACCAAAGAAAGCAAGCCGGATTAGAATTTACTGAGGCCATCAGAGATGCTTCAATTGCAAGATTCAGGCCTATTTTAATGACCAGCATATCAACAATTCTGGGGATTTTACCCATTGCCCTGTCCTTAGGTGCCGGTTCAGAAAGTCGACAATCTATGGGTATTGGTATTATCGGAGGATTAATGTTTTCAACAATCTTAACCTTATTCGTTATACCGGCAATGTATACTTTTATCTCTACCAAATACTCAACAAAAAGCATAGATACACCTGAAAATAAACAATTGGAAACGGTCTGATCTATTCACTTTTTTAAAAAATCCTTTATGAAGCAGTATAAAATATCATGGTACTTCCATGGGCAGGTCGCATTACAAACAGCTGAACACTATGAAAAACATCTTTATCAATTTGCAAAACGTAATAACATTATTATTAATGAAAGTAAAATTGAAACTTTAAATGAATTTTCCGTAGAACTATTTATTTTATGTAATGAACCCGGGCATCAAGCTTTTATTAATTCACTAAAACCGGCAAAGTTTACAGAGACGAAAAGTTAACAGTAGTTAAAAAAGAAAATCTATATTTTTTCCTTAAATTATACTTTGTCTCTTTTTTTTAGTAAATTTAATATGCCAACACTCAAATATTACTGCCTATGAAAAATCGTATACTCAAAAATATCCTAATTATAGAAGACAATCCCGGCGATTCATTTTATACCAAACACATACTCAAAGAAGCTGAAATAGGTGAATTTTTCACGATCATAGAAGATGGTGAAGAAGCATGGGAATACTTAGAAAATTGTTCCAAAGGTTTAAGTAATAAAAAACCTGATTTAATTATTTTAGATATTCACCTGCCAAAAATAAGCGGCCTGGATTTACTAAAAGACCTAAGGCAGTTACCGGCTCTTTCAGATACTCCAATAATTATACTTACTGTTTCTAAAGAAACGAAAGACTTTATATCCTCTATGGTTAATGGGGCAGAATACTATACCGTTAAGCCGATTTCAAAAAATGAGATTCTGAAAATCACGAATAGCATCTATAGCCTCAATAATAAAAGCCTGAAGTAATCCGGTATTTTAATTCTACTTTTTTATAAAAAAAAGCTTTAAAATAAAAACTTTTTTCTGCCCCCTTCGTATAATTCTGCATTATACTCCATCAGCATTTTTTCTATTGATGATTGTATTTATGTAAAAGTATTAGTGCTTTTCATTTTGAATACAACATCAATAATGCTAATTAAGTGTTCAGATGGTTTAAAACACTAAAAATCAAACATGGCAATTAAGCGGATACTTTATATTGAGCAAGACGAATTTGATAGTATGATTTTTGAAAAGTTTATTAAAAAATTCTTTCCGGAGATTGATTACTATTTAACGGATAGCATAGCCGATGGAGCTGTTGCCTTTGCAGAAAACAAATTTGACCTGGTCTTGTGTAATTATTTATCTGAAGATGGAAGTGTTTTCGACTTGTTTAAAATTATTAAAAATAAAGTCCCCGTAGTGATAGTAGCAGGAGTAGAAGATAAAAACTATTTATCTCTTACCTTAACACAAATGCAATATGACTATTTAATTAAACCTTACGATATTGATGCATTTAGAAATATGATTCTAAAGAATTCCGGAAATTCAAATCAAAAGGGCAAGTTGTACCCAATCAACTAATAGCATCTAAGGAAATTAAATTTTCAATTTGTTGTTGTAATTCACTTGCTTTCCTGCTATCTGCTAACTTAATAGTTTCACTTTTATCTGTAATTACAGTCATCACTCCCCTGAATGCATTTGTCACCATTAATGAATCTATAAGCATCAAGTCTTTTGATGTCAATGATTTAAATGAAACTTCTATACCCAGCTCCTTTTGATTATTCAATATAAAATTGCGCAATACACCATCTATACATCCGGCTGATATATCCGGAGTATACCATTTTCCTTTCAGTGAAAAAAACAAATTTCCTTTTTGTGATTCTACCCATTCTTCAGAACTGTTTTTAATCAAAACCAATTCATTTTGAGATTTTGCATATGCCCCTGCCTGTAAAAAGCGGTAATAATTTGATGACTTAAAAGCTGAATATTTATCCGGATAAATGACACACTGATTGTAAAAAGCAACTGAATCATATTCGAAATATGATTTGAAATAATTATCCGGTAACACTTTTACTTCAGAAAAAAAATTGTAGTTTTTTCCAAACTCAGCTTTTTCAATAGGGAAAAATTGCACTCTCAGCCTTGCATTATTAACTCCCTGATTCTGAAGAATTTTTAGTATTTGAGCTAAATGTAATTCAAAATCTGAAACACTAAAGTTTTCAAACGAAAATACATCTATTGCTTTTTTAATTCTCAGCAAATGAAATTTGAGAAGTGGTGCAAGTCCATTTTGAATACGTATTGTTTCAAAGAATGAACCACCATA
This sequence comes from Chitinophagaceae bacterium, assembly GCA_007695095.1. Taxonomy (NCBI): domain Bacteria; kingdom Pseudomonadati; phylum Bacteroidota; class Chitinophagia; order Chitinophagales; family Chitinophagaceae; species Chitinophagaceae bacterium. Next base: position 8,770 of record REEL01000149.1, read on the forward strand.
GTAAAAGGAATATAAAAGCTTAGAAGCAGGTAAACTGAATTTATCAATCTTTTCTCCATTAAAAAAGAAAAAAGCTGAGTGATTATCAGTCATATTAATCTATTTTCACTTCTTGTATATCACCTTCAACTATTAATTTCCCGGCTGTTTTTGCGATTATCTCTTCAACGGAAACCCCCGGTGCGCGTTCAATAAGTTTAAAACCTTTTTCAGTAACGTCAATAACCGCTAAATCTGTTACTATTCTGCGTATGCAACGCAAACCGGTTATCGGGAGCGTACACTCACTTAACAGTTTAGACTCCCCTGCTCTGTTGGTATGCATCATAGCAACCACAATATTAGAGGTAGCGGCAACTAAATCCATAGCTCCACCCATTCCTTTTACCATCTTACCGGGTATTTTCCAGTTTGCGATATCTCCTTTCTCAGAAACTTCCATTGCACCAAGTACTGTCAAATCAACATGATTACCGCGAATCATGGCAAAACTATCGGATGAATCAAAAAAACTACTTCCTTTTAGAGTTGTCACCGTTTGCTTTCCGGCATTTATCAAATCAGCATCAACATCCTTTTCGTAAGGAAAGGGGCCCATTCCCAGCAATCCATTTTCAGAATGTAAAACTATATTTATATCCTCCGGGACATAGTTCGCTACTAAAGTGGGGATTCCAATACCTAAATTGACATAAAAGCCATCTTTCAGTTCCTTTGCAATTCTCTTTGCTATACCGTGTTTATCTAAAGCCATAATTGTTATTAATTTTGACGAACAGTTTTTTGTTCAATTCTTTTCTCGTAATTCTTTCCCTGAAATATTTTTTGAACAAAAATACCGGGTGTATGAATTTCATTTGGATCTAATTCACCGGGTTCAACCAACTCTTCAACTTCTGCAATAGTCACTTTTCCGGCCATAGCCATCATAGGGTTAAAGTTTCTGGCAGTAGCTTTGTAAATTAAATTACCGGCTTTATCTCCCTTCCATGCTTTTACAATTGCAAAGTCTGCTTTTAGAGCTGATTCCAACACATACATTTTACCATCGTACTCACGAGTTTCTTTACCCTCTGCAACTTCAGTCCCATAACCTGTTGGAGTAAAAAAAGCCGGAATTCCGGCTCCTCCGGCTCTGATTCTTTCAGCTAAAGAACCCTGAGGAATCAATTCTACGTCAAGCTCCCCGGATAACATTTGTCGCTCAAACTCTGCATTTTCTCCTACATAAGAGGCCATCATTTTTTTTATCTGTCTGGTTTGCAGTAATAATCCCAATCCAAAATCATCTACTCCGGCATTATTTGATATACATGTCAGATTTTTTGCTCCGGACTCAACCAATGCTCTAATTGAGTTCTCAGGAATACCACATAGCCCAAAACCGCCAAACATTATTACTGCACCGTCTTTAATCTCTTTAATCGCTTCAGTTGCTCCGCTAACCGTTCTATCTATATACATCTTTTTTTTTGCTAATTTAGTGAATATTAAGGATAAATAAAACGCTCAACTCAATTTTGACGACTAAATCTTAAACTACAATTTAATTTAGAGCCAAATAAGGTCATTTATTTATTTTGAAAATTAAAACCAATACCTCTAAATTTTTGTTTAATGATTTAAAGCATATAAAAAATGAAACTATCAGAAGAAGAATGGAAAAAGAAATTAGATCCTGAAGTATACAGAATCACCAGACAGAAAGGAACAGAGAGAGCCTTTACCGGAAAGTACTACTCACACCATGAAGCCGGAACTTATCATTGTAATTGTTGCAACGCTTTATTGTTCAGTTCCGGTCAAAAATATGATTCAGGAAGTGGCTGGCCCAGTTTCTATGATATTGCAAAAGAAGAAAATATCGAACTAAAATTAGATAAATCAATGGGTATGCTAAGGGTTGAAATTTTATGTGCAAAATGCAATGCACATTTAGGTCATGTTTTTGATGACGGACCAAATCCTACCGGGAAAAGATATTGTGTAAATTCATTATCTTTAGATTTCAAGACAAAAGAATAGCTTGAAATAATTATCTAACACATACCCTAATGGAATGGTCAGCCACTATAAAAAGCTTTAAAGCCTATTTAAAGCTCGAAAAATCAGTATCTAACAATACTATAGAAGCCTATTTACGGGACATTCACAAGTTACATTCGTATTTATCTGCCAAGCCCGACTCTAAACTTCCAAAGGATGTTAAAACAGAAGATTTAGAGCAATTTTTAGCCTTTCTGTTTGATATGGGATTAAGCTCTCATTCTCAGGCAAGAATTCTCAGTGGTATTAAAAGTTTTTTCAATTTTCTTATCATTGAAGAAATTATTAAGGTAAACCCTACTCAACTACTAGAAGGACCAAAACTGCAAAGAAAAATTCCTGAGGTATTGAGTTTGGAAGAAATTAATGCGCTGATAGATCAAATTGACCATAGTACACCTGAAGGAACGAGAAACCGGGCTATCATAGAAATCTTATATGGTTGCGGATTGCGGGTAAGTGAGTTAGTTGACTTAAAAATAAATCAGTTATTCTTTGATGTAGATTTTATTCGTGTGATTGGTAAAGGAAACAAAGAAAGACTGATTCCCGTAGGAAAAGATGCTGTTAAATATGTGAATATATATCTGACGAACTACAGAAACCAAATGAAAATAGATAAAGAATCAGAAGAGTTTTTGTTTTTAAATCGCAGAGGTAAAAAACTCACGAGAATTATGATTTTTACAATCTTAAAAACCTTGGCAACAAAAGCCGGTATTAAGAAAAAAGTAAGTCCGCATATACTCAGACATTCATTTGCTACACATCTGATAGACGGAGGAGCAGATTTGCGTGCTATACAAGAAATGCTTGGTCATACTTCTATAACTACTACTGAGATTTACACCCATGTTGATAAAGACTACTTAAGAGAAACCTTATTAACTTTTCATCCTCTGTATAAAGAAGCAAATTAATTCGACCTTTTTATATAATACTCTCTTTGTAGGTCAATATATTCATAATTTATCAGTAATTTATCTTCATCAATCTCTATAAGAGCCGGCCTTTGGGCATCCTCAAAGCTTATAAATAAACGATCCGGATAAATATCAGAATAATGTATATCATAGGTAATCGTTTTACTCTCACCATTGATTACTCTTAAAACAGTAAAGTTTTCAAAAAACCTTAAGGAAATGGTATTCCCTTCCATTTCAGGGGTAATCGTTTGCGGATTCCTGCCGCAACAAACTGTATACTCCCAATCCCAGGTGCCTATAAGTTTTTCCTGCATTTTACTGATTTCATCTTTCATTTCTACTTTTTCTTCATTATTCTGTGTAATGTCATCTGTTTGAGCTGTATTTTTAGTTTTACAGGACGAAAACATAAAGCAAACAAGGATAATCATATGGAGTTTAAATAAGTTCACAAGCATATAGTTTTATACAAAAATAACTTTTTCGGTTAAAAATAAAAGAGTCTCACTCAAAATGAGTGAGACTCTTTTAAAACTATGAGATTAAATTTATCGTAATAAATGGAAACTTTCATTAATTACTTTAGTCTCTCCGGTAACCAGTTCGACCACAGCATAGAACACATATGTTCCTGTAGGTTGCATTTGGCCTTTAAAGGTACCATCCCAACCGTTTGCCGGATCATCATGTACTACCTGTCCCCATCTGTTAAATACTCTAAATTCACGGATTGTAGCAGGTCCTGTAACGATAACTTCAAATACAGAGTTTACACCTCCTCTTTCCGGAGCAAATGCATTTGGTACATAAATAATCTCTTCATCAAAGATGTCGACAAAGATACTATCTACCCCTGAACAACCACTTGTATCTGTAATCATTACAACAAATGTAGTTGGATCGGTAACCGTAGCATTAGGATTCTGAGCTGTAGCATCATCTAACATTTCAGCAGGTGTCCAGCTGTATGTATAAGGCTCTGTTCCACCAAATCCTTCAGAGGAAAGATTAGAAACATCTCCTTCAACTACTATTTCCGGATTAGCAAATGCTGATGCAGTTACGAGAATTTCATCAACTAAGAAAGTTTTATTAATAAATCCACACTCAGGATGTTCTACTGTTAAAGTATAACTGCCCGGCTCAGAAATGGTTATTACCTGAGACGTATCACCGGTAGTCCACTGATAGCTCAAAAAGCCCGGTTCTGCTTCTACTTCTACACTTTCTCCGGCACAAAGGCTAAATCTGTTCGGGAAAAGTGGATTTACGGATTCAATATAAATACTATCAGAGTTCGGACATCCGTCTGCATCTGTAATTGTTACTGAATAAGTACCCGTTTGAAGTGCAGGAATTGTCTGTTGTGTTGAACCGGTACTCCATTCATAAGATGAATATTGACTACCCGGATCCAAAACTATTACTGAACTTACACAAGTTAATGAATCAGGACCTAATGAAACCGGTGGCTGATAAAGCTCGACCGTTACCGTTTCAGCATTAACACATCCGTCTTCATTTGAAATCTGGACGGTGTAAGTTGTTGTTGTATCCGGTGTTGCTGTCGGATTTGGACAGTCGGTACAACTTAAGCCTGCCTGAGGAGACCAATCATAAGAGACACCTCCGCCGGCTAGTAATTGAGCTGAATTTCCTTTACAAACAACCGTATCATTAGAAATATTTGTTTCAAAATCAATTGGTTCTATCACTAATTGATCGGTAAGCACACAACCATTAGGGAAAGTAACGGTAACATCAAATTGAGTAGTTGAACCACCAGGAATGGCTATTGGATTAGCAATATTTGGATCATTTACTTGATTTGACGGCTCCCATTCATAAGTCAATTCTGGTATCACAGCATCACAATAGTTAAATCTGGTATTAGGTCTTTGATTACTTTCTCCTGCACCAAATGTAGCTGAAGGATTACCGTCTGAACATGTCTGTGCATCTGTATCTGAACGATACCACAACACAGAAGTATATGGAGTTACTTCATTAAAAGTAGGGCTGTTATTAGTAAATGTTAGACCTAAATTACTAAAGCAAACCTCAACAACCAAATTTGTTACTCCATCCCAATCGTAAGGGATATCCAATACATAGGTATTCCAGCCGGGAGTAATATTAACCGATTTAGGTGTGAATACTGTTTCCAAACCGGTTTCCCAATTTGTCTGACTTAACTGAGTTGACTCAGTACATGCCATTCGAATTCTAAAATCGTTGTATGTAGTAGTACCGGCAATTTGACTAATATTAAAGGCTATACTATTTATAGTACCGGCAGAATCTATACCTGCAGCATTTAAGTCAGCTGCTCTGAAAAGTAATTGATGCCTTGCAGACCTATACCAGTTTCCGTAAATATTCGGGTAACCGGTAGTTGTATTCGTCTGAGTACCGCTACCTACTTGTTCTATTCTTGGTGTAGTTATACAAGGTGAATTATTTGCTCCACACTCATAGAAAGAAGGTGTTTCAGGAAATACAGTAAACACTTCTATTTGTACAGAATCATCACAAGTCACTACATCCGGACTGGTGAAAATATAGAATGAACTATCAACGGCTAAGTCTATCTGAGCAATACCCTGACACTCTCCGTCATCCACAGTTAAGAAATAAGTCACATCCTGATCTACCATTACCGATGGGTTTGGTGATGTTGGGTCACTTACATTCGTAGTAGGAGACCAGCTGTAGGTAAATGATGCTGTTTGAGCAGGACACCAGGTGAAGCGGATGTTAGGTAACCAAGTGTATGTAAAAGTTGGCGTTAACCCACATCCCAACTGATTGTTTGCATAATTTCTTACAACTGAAGTGTACCCACTTCCTGCGGTACCATTTAACACATCAATACCACCTAAAGAAGATTGATTTTGATAGCATATTTCAATAACTAAATTTGAAACACCATCCCAATCATAAGGAGTTTGGAAATTAAAGTTATTCCATCCCTGAGTTGTAATATATCCGGATTGGAAAAAGACCTGCGTTAAATCACCCTCCCAATTTGAGGAATTCAATTCTGAAGACTCTGTACATCCAATGCTTAGAGTTAAATTTTCAAAAGCACCGTTTGTATTTTTAGTACCTATATCTAAGGCAATTCTAGAGATAGTTCCGGGGCCTATACCCTGGGCCAGGAGGTCAGAAGCCCTAAACAATATTTGAGCTTTACCACTTGTAGATGTCCCTTGAAAAGGAGTACCAAACTGAGTAGTTGTACTACTTCCATACTGTATAACCTGAGGTGGATTGTTTGGTCCGCAATTTTCTAATGCTTCCCCACAAACTACAGGAAATATTTCTGAAGTAAGTTGTATACTATCTCCCGGACATACATTATTGCGGTCAGAACTTAACTCTACTAAGGGAGCTACACCGCTTACCACAACCTGAACACTGTCTAAAACTGTGCAGCCGGTATCTGAAGTAACCTCAACATAATAAGTTGTGGTACTCATCGGACTGGCATTTGGTTCTGCTACTACAGTAGAATTTAAACCTTCTTCCGGGAACCAGTTATAGGTATAAGGTCCAAAATTCGGATCGGCATCCACACTTAAAGTTGTTAAACCAAATCGACATATAGTATCTGAGGAACTTACATTATATACAAAGTCAGGAACTACAAAAACAGTTACTGTATCTGAATTAACACAGGTTGCACTTAAATTACTGGTCACTATATAGGTTGTAGTTTCAGTTGGCGATGCTAAAGGATTACTAATCGTATCGTTTGACAAACCTGTGCTTGGTGTCCAGACAAATTCTGAACCTCCTGAAGCATTCAGCTGAACCGGCCCACCGGAAGGACAGTAAAATAAATCAGGTCCGGCAGTAGTCCTCGGTAATACAAAAATTAATACTGCATAACTTTGAGAACTAAAAATAGGACATGCATCATCTTCTATATTTATGGTAAGTATATTAACCCCCATATCATTAGCAGTAGGTGTCCATGAAAATTGAATTAAAGCTTCGTTACCATTAAGAATGATATTCACATTTGCATCCGGTATGGATTGTGCAGCATTGGTTGTAATGGTAAGTATATCATTTGTATCCGGATCTGTTACTGAAATTTCAAAATACAGAGAATCTCCCGGACACAATTCTACTCTATCCACATCTGTTTGAATTCCTCCGAAAACATTTTCTAAACCACTGACGACCGGTTGTTGATTAGTACAGTTAATTACATAAATCTGTAAATCTCGTAAAACAGAACCAATCAGTTCTCCATCTCTAAATTCTTCTACCAATACAGTTATAACAACTACCTGAGGTATATCCGGAGTAAATGTCATCTGACCGGTTAGTGGATTAAAAGTAAAACCGGTTGTTGTTGATACCGGGTTAGCAACATTAAAAGGCGCATTGTATGCAATTGGAGAACCCGGGCCATCTAAAGGGTTGATCATGGTAAACGCCAAACTGTCGCCATCCGGATCAACAGGACCGTGATTATAAGTAAAACTTTCTCCTATACATATATAAGGTGTGGGAATAGTTGTAAAATAAACAGAGTTATTACACAGTCCGTCTACGTTATTAATAGTTGATTGTAAGTATAAGTCATTACTGGCTCCGGTAGGTATGATTAAGTTAGTCGTAGCAACATTTCTGCAGCATAAGCTGTAACTTATAACCCAATCAGGACACTCCTGAGGTAAAGTCACTGTCCCTTGCCAAATAAACAACTCAATACCCGGTTGATTACCGTTATTACAAGCAGAGTTTGGAATTTCTGAAGGACAAAGTCCGGAAACTTCAGTACCACCCGGATTTTGCAAGCTCATTGGTATGGAAATATTACCCACACCACAAGATGCAGAACTTGCCTGCAAAGTTACTGAGGTAGGGGCATTAATACCATCACAATCATTGTAGTAATTCATTGTTATCAGGTATTCATTGTTTCCAAGACATTCATAAGTAATATCTCCTCCAACAGCGTGACTTGCTTTTACTTCATTTAATGGAATGAAGAATAACATTGATGTTACCAATGTTAATGTAATTAAGCGTAAACATTCTTTCAACATGATTATCGTTTTAAGGTTTAGTTCTTTGATATCAAAATGCAAATATAACTCTAAGTTAAGAAAATACTTAGTAATTAAATAAAAAGCTGATAGTTTTTCTGATAAAACTCAAGAAATCAATATACTGTGAACTTCTGTGTGATTTTTTTTTATTGGACATAACTTTAAAAATTATACTTTTTGATTGCAAGTACTTAATTTTTAATGCTTCTTAAGTTTGAAATTTAAAAATCCGGAATAGTTTTTTCCGCTGAAATATTTTAAATAAAAAAAGGTTATTTATCTTCGTCGAAAATAAAAATTATAATATTATGAAAAAATCTCTTTTTTTAATTGCCTGTCTTTTTATAATGGCTGCTTGCGGTAAAGATGACTGTGAAGATTTTGTATGTGCGAATAACGGAACTGTAATTACTGATAATGGAAACTGCTCTTGTGATTGTCCGGAAGGCTTTAGCGGAACGAATTGCGAAACTGATCTTTGTGCAGATGTCAGCTGTGAAAATGGTGGCAGCATTACCCTTAACGGAAACAATTGCAGCTGTGATTGTCCGGAAGAATTTACCGGAGAAAGTTGTGAAAATGACAGAAGAGATGAAATTGCCGGAGAGTACAGCGGACAGGAAAACTGCGTAGGTGGCGGTGGTTTTAATGTTGATTTTTCAATAACAAAATCCGCTAATTTATATCCTCAAACTAATATTGTCCTGAACGATATCATTTTTGACAATACTACTTTAAATGCAACTTATTTTGGTGATTCAATCATTATCCCGGAGCAACCGATTGGAGTAATTGCCGGAAATGTTTCCGGAGAAGGTGCTTTTAGTGGTTCCGGCAGCAACAAAACACTTACCCTAAGCTACATTTTAATAGCGGGCACAAATGTTCAAAGTTGTACCGGAAACTATACCAAAAAGTAATTTCTTTTGCCGGAAATGAATCTTTTTAAAACTATACACTATATTTACTGAATTATTAAGTATTTCTTTTAATAAAAATCAACCTATGAAAAATTATTTTTTAGTCCTCTTATCTTTTGCCTTTATTTTTGTTTCCTGTTCCAAAGACCCATGCGAAGATGTGGTTTGTGTGAATGGTGTTGAAAATGAAGTTGATTCTGACACCTGTATTTGTGAATGTGACTCAGGATTTGAAGGAAACCTTTGTGAAAATGAAATTCGTCAAAATTATTACGGAACCTATCAGGGACCTGAAAATTGCGGAGCAGGTGGAAGTTTTACCTACTCACTCACTGTAGCTGAAGGCGATACCGCTGATGTTGCCACTATCACTCTAAATGGTTTATTTGGTGATCCGGGTGTGAGTGTAACAGCCAATTTGACCGCGCAAAGTAACTATGTAAACATTCAAATACCGGAACAAACAGTAAGCGGACAATCCGGTAATTATACCTTTTCCGGCAATGGCAATTTCAACTTCGATGCTGAAGGGGAAGTGAGTAGTGTCAGCCTAAGTTATAATATTAGTGCCACAGGCGGAATTTCCTTTAATTGTACCGGAGAATTTGACAGACAGTAAACTTAAATTATGAACTCAATTATTTTAAAAAAGCTCAATAGAAGTTTGCTATTATTAGTACTTCCGATTTCTTTTATCATCTTCACAAGCTGTTCAAAAGACCCCTGCGAAGATGTGGTTTGTGAAAACGGAGGCATAGAAACAGAAGATGGAGACGATTGCATATGTGAATGTCCGGCAGGTTTCTATGGAGAACTATGTGAATCTTCATATCAGGATGATTTTGTTGGAACCTATAGCGGCAATGAATCTTGTGATAGCGGAGAGTTTCAGTACTCTTTGAGTATATCTGCAAGTAGTTCTGACCCATCGCTAATCAGATTTCATGATCTTTACCAACAAGGTTTTACCGTTGAAGGCATTATTGATGAAAACGGCGATGTAACAATTCCTGAACAAGCTTTAGGGATAGCAAGTATTAGTGGAAGTGCCGGCTTAAGCAATGGTACTTTGACAGTTACATATACCGTACAGGGAGACCAGTCTTCTGATTCTTGTAGCGGAAATTTTGAAAAAAATAATTAATTCTTAGAATATATAAAACATAACATTTTTTTTATTAGATTTGCAAAAAAATATAAACCTATGAAAACAAGAAAAATTTCAAGCGTAATCGTATTAGTAATTGCCTTTTTAGGCTTTTCAGTATTGACTACAGGCTGTAGTACAGATCCTTGCGAGGATGTAGTATGTTTAAACAATGGTGTTCCAACGGAAGATGGAGACGACTGTTTTTGTGCATGCCCATCCGGTTATGAAGGTGAAGATTGCGGAGTTGAGTGGACCACAAAATTCTTAGGAACTTACAGTGGAAACGATGACTGTGGATTCACTTATGAAAGCACCTTTACAAAAGATGATTTCAACAAGTTAAGAGTTAGTAATGCAGGAGGTTTTCAGGTATCTATAACTGCTGACCTTACTTCTTCTACTGCTTTCAACATTCCTAACCAAACGGATGCATCAGGAAGAGTATGGAGCGGTAACGGAACTATTTCCGCAAGCACTATTACTTTAAACTATGTAGTTACATTTAGTGATGGAACTTCTGACAGTTGTTCAGTTACTTACACTAAGTAATACTGATTAGAAACTTTTTTAAAAAAGCCGGTCTGCATGCAGACCGGCTTTTTTGTTTTAGTGCTGTGTAGAAAAACAAAACTGCTATGCCGGGTTTTCAGAAAATACAACTTTTGCCTATACCTAATTTATGGTTTGCTGTTCTAAATTCAACTTTACTTTTGGATTGAGCCTGGCCCTCATTACTATTTAAGGGTCTTTTCTTTTTTATTAACTTTATAGTTTATTGAATATGGTAAAAAGTGTCACATATGGAAAGCATCACTTTAAAACCGGTAATCCACAAAAACGAAAGAAGAGTACTTTGTGTTTTTAGGCATGATGAGTCTATACTACATATTTTAAAAAACACTTTTCCTGAAATTAAATGGAGTCAAACACATAAATCATGGCATGTAGAAGATCGTTCTGATTTGGTAAAAAAGCTATTTCAAAGTTTACAGGGCAAAATGTGGATAGATTATTCAGCTATGCGGGCAGTGAAAAAGAATAAACAATCCATCAAAAAAACAAAAGCAAGGCCTCCCCTTTCACCTTTAAGTTCTGAACACCTTAAGAAATTAGAGTCATTCAGGAATTACCTGCAATCTAAACGATACAGCCCAAGTACGGTTAAAACGTATACTGAGGCAATCTCAGTTTTTCTGCGTTTTTTCTCAAAAAAGAAAATATCTGATATTAATAATCAGGATATAGTAGAATTTAACAATCAATATATTTTAAAAAATAACTACTCATCGAGCTATCAAAACCAATTTGTGAATGGGTTAAAATTATTTTTAAAAGTGGTGGAAAATAAAGTGCTGAATCCGGATTTAATTCATCGACCTAAAAGAGAAAAGACCATTCCAAATGTATTGAGCAAAGAGGAGGTCAAACGTATATTAGAAGCACCGGTAAACATCAAACATCAGACAATGCTGAGTTTAATTTATGCCTGTGGCTTAAGAAGAAGTGAATTACTGAATCTAAAACTGACAGATGTAGATTCAAACAGAAAACTATTAATTAT
>REEL01000150.1 GCA_007695095.1 Chitinophagaceae bacterium
CTAAAAATCAAGATTGAAATCAAGAATTTTTTCTTTAGGAATAAAGTCTTCATGTGCATTTAAGCCGAGATATTTAACTGTTATATCTATTAATTCTTCATCGCTTGCCATTTTTTTAATGCCTTCTTTTTTTAAAATAGAAGTCCCGCAGCTCTTAATTGCGTCTAAAGGCAACATTCCTACTATTTCAGAACCAATAATGTCAACACCATAGGCTGCGGACAGGTATTTAACCGTCTCAAAAACGTCAAAAATTGTGGTTTTTTTATAGTTTGTTAAATTCATGGAAACTTGAACACAATTATATGAAGGCATTTCCCAGCCTATCGCTTTCAGGTTTGAAAAAGCATGCTGCTTATTTTTTGAGGAAGTTCGGATTTGAGAGGCAATCTTTTGCGCAATTTTAACATCATTTGTATGTAAAGAGATATTAAAAGCTATAAGGATTTCTCTGGCACCAATACAGCTGGCCCCAAATGAAAAATGTGGCAATTCAGGCCCGAAATCCGGCTTCCAGTCTTTATGCTTCATCTTTTCTTCTAAATACCAAAAACCACCTTTACGAATATTTGAAAGTGCAATCCTTTCAGGTCTTTGGGCAGCAGATTCATAAAGATAAACAGGTATTTTAAGTTTTTCTGCTACTGTTTTACCAAACTCCTCTGCAATGGGAATCACCTCTTTTAAACTGATATTTTTTAAAGGTATAAAAGGACACACATCAACGGCACCTATGCATGGATGAGCACCGGTATGTATTCGCATGTCAATACTCTCCAACACAACTTTGTAAAAGCTCAGCATACCCTTAATTAGCATTTCCGGATTTCCAACTATGGTAAAAACAGTTCTGTTTGCGTCATATCCTGAATCAATATGCAGAAGTTGAACTCCTTTTTGCAAATCCAGTATATCAATCAATTTATGGATAACTTCCTCATTGCGACCTTCACTAATATTAGGTACACATTCTATAACCTTTTCACTACTCATTTTGTTATACTTTTAAAACTGGCATAATTATAGAGGTATATTAAATAGAATTTCATTGAAACATTTTTAAACAAATAAACGATATAATGAAATATGCAAAAATAGTTTAAGAAAATAAAGTCCTGTTCAAAAGATTATGTATTTGTAAAAACTCAATTATCTGAACAGGGATTTAATCAAAACACAAAGTTATGAATCAGCAATTAACAAATCAAAGAATCTTCCCATTAGGAATAATCCTTTTCGAAAAGGAGCAATCGTATCTGCATATTTTTGAACCAAAATATTTGCAGTTAATTAAAGATGCCCTCAACAGTGATTATACTTTTGCTATTCCCTATGTAGAAGATGGTGTTTTGACTGAAGTAGCCTCTTTGGTAAAGGTTAAGCAAATTGTTAAAAGATATCCTAACGGAACTTTTGATATAGCTATAGAAGGTCTGGGCAACTATTTTATGGACATGATTCATAGTGGAGATAAACTTTATGAAACTGCAGATATAAGCCGAATAAATACGGATACCATTTCCGGTATAACATTGACTACTCTTTTTCAGATGTTTATGGAAAAAAAGGAAAACATCGAAATGGATGATGAAAGGTTTAAACTGAGCTATATCGCTTCTCGTTTGCCACTTAATGTGCAGGAACGCTTTAACTTTCTGAATACTCCCAGAGTGACAAGTAAGCAAAAATTTCTAATTACTCAGATACGTTTTCAACTATTTATTTCTGAAATTGAATGCAGAATGGAGTATAATTTTTCCCTTAACTAATTTAGATACACTTAATAATTTTATAAATTATTACAGCTAAAGTTTGTAATGCTTTTATAACTTATTATTTTTGAATGTTCAAAATGTTCTCGTGTTTAGATTTTAAAATAACAGGCTTTTGAATATTAATTTTTTAAATTAGCACTTATGAAATACACTATAGAGAAAAATGAGAAATATACCATGTTCAGATTGGACGATGACAAACTGAACAATATAAATGCACCTAAGTTGAAGTCAGAGCTTGTAATTTTAAATGCCGGTGGCGTTAAAAACATTATTCTGGACATGAAAGATGTATCATTTGTAGATTCATCAGGCTTAAGCGCAATTTTAATTGGTAATCGTTTATGCAAAAATGCGAACGGAACCTTTGTCGTCACTAACTTAACCGAGTATGTGCATAAACTTGTAAAAATAAGTCAATTAGACTCTATCCTATCAATTATCCCTTCTAATGAAGAGGCAGTTGAATATGTAATGATGGAAGAGTTGGAAAGAGACTTGAAAAAAGATAATGAGTAAAAATGATTTTGAAGTTTTTATTTTAGGCTCAAATTCAGCATTACCGGTTAGTGGAAAGTATCCTACTGCACAGTTACTTAAAATTCATCACGACTATATACTTTTAGATTGTGGCGAAGGTACACAATTCAGACTCAACGATTTTAAACTTTCCAAAAGTAAAATCAATCACATATTCATTTCACATTTGCATGGAGATCATTTCTTTGGTTTGCCCGGATTATTGACCAGCTACAGGCTTTCCGGCAGAACTAAACCTTTACATATCTATAGCCATGAAGGCTTGGAAATGTTAATGCAAACCTTAATTAATCATAAAGAAGGTTTGACCTATGAAGTTTTTTACCATGAATTAAAAGAAGGCGAAGAAAAGATTTTGCTGGAAACAGAGTCTTACTCAGTTGAATCTGTTAAAATGATTCACAGAATTCCTTGCTTTGGATTTATCTTTAGAGAAAAGGAACATAAACGAAAAATTTTAAAAGAAAAAATAGAGCCTTTAAATCTATCACCTGAGGTGTTTCCAAAATTACAAAGTGGACAGGATGTAACTTTAGAAGATGGAAAAACTCTGTTGAATAAAGATTATACCTTCCCTCCGGAACCTTCCAGAGCTTATGCTTTTTTAGGCGATACAAGATATAACGAAGATGTTATTCCTAAGATTAAAGATGTGGATTTGCTCTATCATGAAACGACTTTTGCAGAAAGTGATGAAAAAATAGCCTTTGAAAGATATCATTCTACAAATTTTCAAGCGGCAGAAATTGCAAAAAAAGCAAGGGTTAAAAAGCTATTAATCGGGCATATATCAACCCGTTACAAGGATATAGAGTCTTTTGTAAATAATACTAAGCAATGGTTTTCAAATACAGCTTTTGCAGAAGAAGGGAAGTGGTTTAAAATCGGTTAGTTCAGGTTTTAACATAAATGAAATACATTAAGATAGCTGACGTTTGTTTTAGTTAGAGTAATCAATTTGAAGGATTTTATTTAAACAATATACTTTTATCCTGCTGTTTTGCTAATTTTAAGCCTGACAGTCCTCATTTAAAAGCTTGAATTGTATTCTACCAAAGAAATATTCGCGTTTCTATTTTTTAGCTTTTTGTTTATAAGCTCTAAGTCATTGTTTGCAAATGATGAAAGGCCTATAAGCAATCTTAGACAATATACTATTCCTTTTTCAGCAGATACAATCAAATTAGATACTTTAAGTATTTTACCTCAATCATTGGAAATCAGATTGAGTGAAAACAACGAACTGGTCCCTGAGAATCAATACCTGGTTGATTATGTTAATTCTTATCTTTTATTTTATCAAAATGTAACAGCTACGGATAGTTTGGTTGTTCGTTACAGAGTTTTTCCGGTAGATTTTTCTGAAGAATTTTACAAAAAAGATATAGAGCTGATTGAACAGGAAGATATTCTTATCAATCCTTTCAGATATGAGCCTCAGTCATTTGCCTCCGGGGGAGCTTTAGATTTTGGGAATATAGATTATTCAGGAAGTATCTCAAGAGGTTTATCTTTTGGAAATCAGCAGGATGTTGTGTTAAATTCCAGTTTAAACCTTCAGTTAAGAGGTATGATAACGGAGGATGTGGAAGTCTTAGCTGTTATTTCAGATAACAATATTCCCATACAACCTGAGGGGAATACACAACAATTGCAGGAATTTGACAGGGTGTATATACAGGTGCAATCAGCTAATCACAGATTGATAGCGGGAGATTATGATTTAAATAAAGAGGCTGATTTTTTCATGAGTTTCAGAAAGCGGTTGCAGGGAGCCAGCTACAAAGGAAATTGGGAGCTCCCGGCTAATCAGAGTTTGCAAACCGGATTGAGTTTTGCTGTTGCAAAGGGGCAATTTGCCAGAAACCGGCTGCCTGTTTCAGAAGGAAATCAGGGTCCCTACAGGTTAACGGGTAATAACGGAGAAACCTTTCTAATTGTACTTGCAGGTTCTGAAAGAGTGTTTATTGATGAGCAATTAATGACAAGAGGGGCAGACAGAGACTACGTTATTGATTATAATTTGGGAGAAATAACATTTACACCCAACCGAATGATAACCAAAGACTCCCGTGTTGAAGTTGAATTTGAATATTCCGATAGAAGTTACTTCCGCTCAATGGTGCATGCAGAAGCTGTTTATGAAGTTTCTCCCTCTGTTACTTTTGATTTTAACTTTTATAATGAACAGGATAATAAAAATCAGCCGGTCGTTCAGCAGCTGAATGAAGAACAGATTGAGTTTTTAGAACAATCGGGAGATGAAGTTGAACAGATTTTATTTCCGGGGGTGAGGCAAGAGGAATTTGATGCCGATCGAATAATGTATAAGCAGGTAGATACCGTAATTAACGGAGTTTTTTATGACTCCGTATATGTATATTCTACAAACAGCGATAGCGCAAATTATATTTTAACCTTTGCCTTCGTAGGGCAGGGAAACGGAAATTATGTTCCGGCACAAACTACGGCAAATGGGCGTGTTTATCAATGGGTGGCTCCCCAAAACGGCCAATTGAACGGAAGGTATGAGCCTGTAATAGTTTTAGCTCCACCGGAAAAAAGACAAATGGTAACAGTAGGTATGAACTGGAATCCGGATGACAGAACTAAAATGCGAACGGAATTGGCATACAGCGAATTTGATAGAAATACTTTCTCTGACCTGGACCAGGGGAATAATCAGGGGGTCGCTGCCAAAACTGCATGGAGCAGAGTTTTTAACCCTTTTCAAAATGATTCTATTTATATTAATACCACAATAGATTACGAATTTGCCAACAGAAATTTTAATCCCATAGAACGATACAGGCCGGTAGATTTTGATAGAAACTGGAACTATGTTTATAATGACAGCAACAGAGATGAGCATTTATTAAATGCAGAACTTGAAATTGGTAAAAAAACAAAAGGGTATTTCAGATATGGTTTTTCAAGTTTGTTTGTTGATGAATTGTATTCAGGATATGAAAACAGAATGCGCTCATTTGTTAATTTGGCTGGTTTTAATATCAGACCATCAATACGCTATTTGCAGTCTGAAGCAGGGGAGGAGGAAATTACTTTTTTTCGTCCGGGAATAGAAATAGACAGAAAGTTACCATTTACCAGAGGTTGGAAAGCCGGAGGAAATTATAATTACGAAGAAAATGTTTTGAGAAAAAGTTCTGATTCTCTTAGTTTAGCCAGCTTTAGGTTTTATACCTGGGGGGTATTTATAGAATCTCCTGACACAGCAGATGTTCAAACCCGCTTATCATATAAAGAGCGCACAGATTATTTACCGGATGATACTGATTTTAAATTTGAATCTACAGGCAGGAATATTCAATGGACAGGAGATGCACTATTTTTGAGAAACCATAATCTAAAATGGAATTTTACTTACAGATGGTTAGAAACAGCGGAATCAATAGATAATAGTGAAGAAGAAAGCAGATATTATCTTGGGCGGCTTGAGTATAATTTTTCATTCTTAAGAAATGTATTTAGAACCGGTTTGTTTTATGAATTAGGTTCCGGAAGGGAACAAAGAAGAGAGTTTACATATGTTGAAGTGCCGGATGGAAGAGGAAATTATATTTGGACAGATTATAATGACAATGGTATTAAAGAGTTGGATGAATTTGAACCGGCACCTCCCGGATTTGAAGATGAGGCGGTTTATATCAGAGTTTTCACTCCCACCAATGAGTTTGATGAAGTAAATATGACGGTTTTTAATGCGTCTCAAAACATAGACCCCGCAGCTGTATGGGCAACAGAAACCGGATTAAAGAGGTTTGTCAGCCGTTTTTCTACTCAATCAAATGTTCAAATTAACAGAAAGATTTTTGCCGGATCTACCAACACACCATTTAACCCTTTTAACCTTTCCGTAGATGACATAGCATTGGTTTCAGTTAATTCAACTATTCGGAATACCTTATTCATTAATCGTACCGGCAGAACATTTAATGCAGACTACTCTTATTCAGATAATAGAAACCGTTCTATATTGTTAAATGGCTTTGAATTAAGAACATTGGAAGAGCATTCATTGCAAAATCGTTTAAATTTAAGTCGTCAGTTTCAGTTAAATCTTAGATTGATACATTCCTTAAATATAAATGATTCAGAAGCTTTTGCAGACAGAGTTTACAGAATAAGAAATAATGAGGTTCAACCCAGAATCACTTATTTGCCAACCACAAATTTGCGTTTTAATTTATCCTATTTATTCTTTATTAAAAACAATGAAGTGGAGGGGCAGGAAGAAGCAATTCAACATCAGGGTAAGATAGAAGCAAGGTTTAGCAGAGCTGCCAGAAGTACGGTCAATCTATCCTTTTCTTATTCCCGTGTAGAGTATGATTTTTCTGCAAATACTCCGGTAGCTTTTGCCATGCTGCAAGGTTTACAGCCGGGAAACAATTATCAGTGGGTAATTGGCTACGACCAGAACATAGCTAATAATGTGCAATTAAGCCTTTCGTACGAAGGCAGGAAGACCGGCGAAGCAGATATGGTACATATTGGACGAGCTCAGGTAAGAGCACTTTTTTAAAGTTCTAAAAAGGTGCATCATCATCCATCGGAGGGAAGTTGGTTCCCGACTCAGGATTTTCATTACCCATATTTCTTTTTGATGGCATCACTTTAAAAGGTTCAGTCACATAAGGTGCCGGTTCAGAAAGAAAAGGGTCTTCGTCTAAATTAGCAAATTTTGCATATTGATCAATAAATCTGACTTTGATGTTTTCCAAACTTCCATTTCTGTGTTTAGCAACCATAATCTCAGCTATTCCTTTGTTTGAATTGCCATCTTCATCCTGATGAAGTCCATAATATTCAGGTCTGTATAAGAATATAACAAGGTCAGCATCCTGCTCAATTGCTCCGGATTCTCTCAAGTCGGATAATTGAGGTCTTTTGTCGCCTCCTCTTGATTCTACCGCACGACTTAACTGCGATAAAGCTATCACCGGGATATTAAGTTCTTTTGCCAGTCCTTTTAAAGCTCTGGAAATTTGACTAATTTCTTGTTCTCTGTTACCGGATTTATTATCTCCACCACCTGTCATCAACTGTAAATAATCTATTACGACCATATCGATATTCTGGTGTGCCTTCATACGACGACATTTTGCCCTCAGCTGATAAATGCTTATTGCAGGTGTGTCATCTATAAAAATCTGAGCTTTGTTTAACTGTTCTGATTTAATGGTTAATTGCGCCCATTCATTTTTTTCCAGATTTCCTTTTCTTAATTTTTCTGAAGGAATTTCAGCTTCAGAGGAGATAAGTCTTTTTGTTAACTGCACCGAGGACATTTCTAAAGAAAATAGTGCTACGGCTTTATTGTAGGTGACTGCTGCATTTCGGGCAACGCTCAGTGCAAATGAGGTTTTACCCATACCGGGTCTGGCAGCTATAATTATCAAATCTGATTTCTGAAAACCTGCTGTCACATTATCAAATTGAGCAAAACCGGTAGGCACTCCGGTAATTTCATCTGATTTACTAAGCTCTTCAATTTCTTTTATAGCTTCATTTACCAGACTGTTCATATCAAAAAAGTCTTTTCCAATGCCGTCATTTGCAATTTCAAACAACTTTTTTTCAGCTAAATCAAGTAAGTCAAAAGCATCTACGCCTTCCTCATAACCTTCTTTAACCAATTCCATGCAGGTATTTATCAGTTTTCTTAATAAATACTTTTCCTGCACTATTCTTGCGTGTGATTCTATGTGAGCGGTTGAACCTATTCTTTCAGATAGCTGTGTTATGTAATAAACCCCACCGACTTCTTCAATTTTACCCATTTTTCGGATTCGGTCTACTACGGTTAAAATGTCCACTGCTTTAGAATTTCCGTCTAAATATTCAATGGCTTCGTAAATGTATTGGTGAGCCGGTTCGTAAAAACTATCTTTAGTTAAAATTTCAAAGGCAGGTGGAAGCGCCGCTTTATCTAAAAGCATAGCACCTAAAACAATTTTTTCGGCATCAACGGCTTGAGGAGGTTTTTTCCCCAAAGTGAAACTATTGTCATGTATTAAATCAGTAAGTTTTTTTCCTTTACTCTGAAATTTTTCTTTTTTAGCCGAGATGTCTTTTTCCATTATTTTGTGTAATTACTATTTGATGTAAAAATAGATTGAAAATCAGTTTTAAAATAAAAAATGTCGAAAGAACTTTCAACAATTTTGAGGAAGATTTCAACTTTGATGTTAATTAGTCTTTAAAGTCAATTAGCTATTGGGTTTTAAAATAAAAAAAATCCGGGCATAGATTTTATACCCGGATTATATTAAAGATTAAAAATAATTTATTTATCTAAAAAAGGATAACGATAATCTTTAGCAGGAACAAAAGTTTCTTTAATTGTTCTTGCAGAAGTCCAGCGAAGTAAATTCATTAATGCTCCGGCCTTATCATTTGTTCCGGATGCTCTTCCACCTCCAAAAGGTTGTTGGCCGACCACGGCTCCCGTTGGTTTATCATTAATGTAAAAATTACCGGCGCTGTGTCTCAACATTTTCACAGCCTTGTCAATAGCATATCTGTCTTTAGAAAAGACAGCTCCTGTAAGTGCATAAGGAGAAGTATTATCAACTAATTCTAAGGTTTCTTCATACTTATCATCCTCGTAAACATAAATGGTCAGTACAGGTCCAAAAATTTCTTCAACCATAGTTGTATAAGAAGCATCTTTGGTTAAAAGAATGGTTGGCTCTATAAAGTAACCCTTAGATTTATCATAGTTTCCACCGGCAATGATTTCACAACCATCTTTTTTTGCCCGGTCAATATAAGCAGCTATTTTATCAAAAGACTTTTCATCAATAACAGCATTGATAAAATTGGAAAAGTCCTCGGGAGGACCCATCTTAAAATCTTTTAAATCATTTTGTATATTCTTTTTGACTGCCGGCCATAAGCTTTCAGGTATGTAACATCTGGAAGCCGCAGAACACTTTTGTCCCTGAAATTCAAAAGCTCCACGGGTCATTGCAGTAGATAATGCTTTAACATCAGAGCTGGGGTGTGCAATGATAAAATCTTTACCACCGGTCTCACCCACAATTCTCGGATAGCTTTTATATTTATGAATATTATTTCCGATAATTTTCCACATATTTTGAAAAACTCCGGTTGAACCGGTGAAATGAAGTCCGGCAAATTCTGAGTGATTGAAAATAATATCTCCGGTTTCAGGTCCGGGTGTATAAATAAGATTAATTACACCATCCGGAAGTCCGGCTTCTCTAAGAATTTCCATAACTACCCATGCAGAATAAATCTGACTAAATGCAGGCTTCCATACAACTGTATTGCCCATCATAGCAGGAGCAGAAGGTAAGTTGCCGGCTATAGAAGTGAAATTAAAAGGCGTAATTGCAAAAATAAAGCCCTCTAAAGCTCTGTGTTCCATTCTGTTCCAAATACCATCTGAAGATTGCGGTTGTTCATTATAAATCTGATAGACATATTCACAATTAAACTTCCAAAAATCGACTAATTCACATACGGCATCTATTTCGGATTGAAACGGGTTTTTAGATTGACATAACATGGTTGCTGCATTCATTTTAGCACGGTAAGGACCGGCCAGTAAATCAGCAGCCTTCATGAAAATCGATAATCTGTTTTCCCAGGAAAGGTTTTCCCATTCTTTTTTTGCTTTTAATGAAGCCTCTATAGCTTGATTAACATGTTGCTTGTCACCGGCACTAAAGTTGCCTAAATTATGGGATAAATCATGCGGAGGATGCATACTGACTCTTTTGTCGGTAAACACCTCTTTCCCGTCTATAAACATTGGAATTTCAATTTCTTTCGAACGCAAAGTTTCCAATGCTTTTTTTAATTCTTCTCTCTCTGAAGTCCCGGGTGCGTAGCTTAAAACAGGTTCATTTATAGCAATCGGGGGTTGAAATATAGCATTTGACATAGTTTTACTTTTTTTTCAAAATTATGAAAAATATAACTCTTACTAAACCGTATTGATACTTACTTATGTCATTTCTCCATTTTTTTCTCATTCAGGAAAAAAGAGTAGTATTGAGAATTGATTACAGAGTCTACTTCTATTATTGTTTAACTCTAAACTAAGCTTTATCTTTGAATGCTTTAATTAGAGAAAATTTATTAATCAGCAACTGAAAACAGCATCTATTTTTGGGATGCTTGATTTAAATAATCAGATTGAAATGGGTAAAACATCCAAAGCCGGGCAAGCAAAAACGGCGCAAAAAAAATCGGGTAAAACATCAAATGCTGATGGCAATGTAAAAAAAGGCACTATTTTAAAGGTCAGTGGCTTATTACTTTTGCTTATTTCACTATTTCTGTTTATTTCTTTTACTTCTTATTTATTTACCTATAAAGTAGATAACTCTGAAGTTTTTAATAATCCGTGGAATTACCTATTCAGTATAAATGAAAGTGAAGAGCTTCATTTTGAATCTCCTTCAAATATTATGGGCAGGGTAGGAGCAGTAACTGCACATATCTTTATCTACAATGGTTTTGGTATTGCTTCTTATGGATGGGTCTATCTTTTTTTTATTTTAGGTATAAATTTAATTTTCAGGAAGTCAATATTTAAGTTTCTAAAAAACCTGAAATATACTTTTTTGGCCGTAATATGGCTGTCCGTTACACTTTCCTTTCTATTTGGTAATATGAAATTTCCTTTTGGTGGAGTTTTTGGAAACTCACTTGCACTCAGGGGTGCCGATGGTTTGAACAGCGGTTGGTTAATAGAATTTTCGGGAAGTATAGGCACAGCTTTAATTATTTTATTTTCTTTGGTTATTTTCCTTACCGTGCTCTATAACTTCAACTTTGAAAATCTTTTGAAATTAAGTTTTTGGAAAGGGGTTATCACGGATAAACGTGTAAATGAAAAAGATGAATCATTTACACAGGCAGATGATTTTAATGAACAGAAATATGAAGTTGATAATGCCGGCATAGAAGAAGATGAAGACTTTGTAGAAAAAACAACGGATATTAAAGAGGAAATAGAAGATGACTTTGAAATAGAATTCACTCAGGAAACTAAAGCAGAAGAACCCAAGACCGAAAAACCGAAAGAGGATGAAAAGGAAGAAGATTTAGATTTACAAATTGAAAAAGTGAGTGAAGAGAAAGAGGCTGATCCGGGTTCTATAGAAAGTACATATGATCCGACTGCTGAGCTTTCAGATTTTAAATTTCCTACCCTTGATTTACTGATAGAATATAGTGAAGAAGGTGTGCAAATTGATGAAGAGGAATTGCATAAAAATAAAAGACAAATCGTCGAGACACTCAAAAATTACAATATAGAAATCTCTAAGATTAAGGCAACCATTGGTCCGACGGTTACATTGTATGAAATAATTCCGGCACCGGGAGTTAGAATCAGTAAGATTAAAAATCTGGAAGATGATATAGCTTTAAGTTTGGCAGCTTTGGGTATTCGTATAATTGCGCCTATTCCGGGTAAGGGAACAATTGGAATTGAAGTGCCAAATGTAAATAAGCGTACAGTTGGTATGCGTTCATTACTTGCTTCAGAAAAGTTTCAGCATTCAAAAATGTCCTTACCGATGGCATTGGGAAAAAATATTGCCAATGAAATTTTTATTGCTGATTTAGCTACCATGCCTCACCTTTTGATGGCAGGTGCTACCGGGCAAGGTAAGTCTGTGGGTTTAAATGCTATTTTGGTATCATTACTATATAAGAAACATCCTTCAGAATTAAAATTTGTATTAGTAGACCCGAAAAAGGTTGAGTTAACACTTTTCAGACAAATTGAGCAGCATTATTTAGCCCAGTTACCGGGTGCGGGTGAACCAATAATTACGGACACTAAGGAAGTTATTTATACACTTCGGGCCTTATGTCAGGAAATGGATGATCGTTATGAATTATTAAAAATTGCGGCAGTTCGTAATATTAAAGAGTATAATGCAAAGTTTTTGGCCAGGCGATTAAATCCACAGAACGGCCATAAATACATGCCTTTCATTGTATTGGTTATTGATGAGTTTGCTGACTTAATGATGACTGCCGGTAAAGAAATTGAAACTCCTATCGCTCGTTTAGCTCAATTGGCACGTGCTATCGGCATACATTTGATTATAGCTACCCAAAGGCCTTCTGTAAATATTATTACAGGAACTATTAAGGCGAACTTTCCGGCCAGAATTGCTTTTAAAGTTTCTTCAAAAGTTGACTCCAGAACTATACTGGATGGCGGCGGAGCGGATCAGCTAATCGGAAGGGGAGATATGTTGCTTTCAATTGGAGGCGATATGATAAGGCTTCAGTGCGGATTTGTAGATACTCCGGAAGTCGAAAATGTTACTTCTTTCATTGGTGATCAAAGAGGATTCCCGGAGCCATATCTATTACCTGAAGTTGAAATGGATGACACAGATGAAACCGGAGATACAGATTCAGGTCCAAGAGATGCAAGATTTGAAGAGGCAGCCCGCTTAATCGTGCAACTTCAACAAGGCTCTACTTCTTTAATTCAAAGAAGATTAGGCGTTGGCTATGCCCGGGCAGGTAAACTTATCGATCAAATGGCTGCCGTGGGAATTGTCGGTCCGCATAAAGGAAGTAAAGCCAGGGAAGTACTTATCAAAGATGAAATGGAATTGGAACAATTTTTGAACAATTTAAATTGATTAATCATAGTTTGTATATAGTTTAATAATTCCCAGTAAAAAAATAAGCATGAATATTTACAGCAGCACACTTTTCCTGATTTTATTTGCATTTTCAACTTCATTGATAGCCCAGCCGACAGCCGGCCATTTAGGAGAAAGTGATCCAAGAGCCCAGAAAGTTTTAGACCGCCTGAGTGAGAAGTATAAAAAGTTTAATACGGTAAGAACAGATTTTATACTTACCATAGAAAGTGTAGAAGACGATATTAATGAAAAGCAAGAAGGAAAGCTTTTTTTGAAGGGAGATAAATTTCGTTTAGAGTTTGAAGATCAATTGATAATTTCTGATAACAAAACGATATGGACTTATCTAAAAGATGTTGAAGAGGTGAATATCAATGTTTATGAAGAAGATGAAAATTCTATCTCACCATCAGAGCTTTTTACAATTTATGAGCGGGACTTTTTATATCTTCTGGCTGAAGAGTGGAGGGAAGGAAACCGAAACTATCAGAAGGTTTCACTCACACCTATCGATAAAAGTTTATCATATTTTAAGATTGATATGATAATAGAAAAAAACAGTAACACTTTTGTGAGTGCTAAAATATTTGATAAAAGTGGATTAAGATTTACCTATGAAATGGAAAATTTTGAAGGAAATCCTAATTTATCTAATGCTTTGTTTAATTTTGACCCCAAAAATCACCCTAATGTCATGGTAAATGACTTGAGGTAATTTGCAGTAAAAGCTTAAGCAGATATTTTTTAAATAAAAAATGCTGAAGTCAAATATTAAAATAAAATTTTTGAAAGTATGAATTATGATGTAATTGTTATTGGAAGCGGTCCGGGAGGATATGTGGCTGCAATTAGGGCGGCACAACTTGATTTAAAAGTTGCTGTTATAGAGAAGGCTGAATTAGGCGGCGTTTGTTTAAATTGGGGTTGTATTCCTACAAAAGCGCTATTAAAAAGTGCCCAGGTTTTTGAATATCTCAATCATGCAGAAGATTATGGAATTAAATTGGGAAAAGCCGAGGTAGATTTTAGTTCTATGGTAAAAAGAAGCCGTGGATCAGCGGATAAGATGTCTAAAGGAATTCAGTTTTTAATGAAAAAAAATAAAATTGAAGTTATAGAGGGCACAGCAAAGCTGAAGAAAGATAAGTCAGTAGAGGTTGAACAAAAAGACGGAAAAAAGAAAGATTATAAGGCTAAAAATATCATTATCGCAACAGGAGCCAGAAGCAGAGAGTTGCCATCTATCAAACAGGACGGAGAAAAAGTAATCGGATACAGAAAGGCAATGGTTTTGGAAAAACAACCCAAGTCGATGGTTATAGTTGGGGCAGGTGCGATTGGAGTTGAGTTTGCTTATTTCTATAATTCAATTGGTACAGAAGTTACTTTAGTTGAATACATGCCAAATATTGTACCGGCTGAGGATACCGATATTTCTAAGGAACTGACCAGAATATTTAAAAAGAAGGGTATCAAAATTATGACGGAAACATCTGTTGAATCCATTGATACTTCCGGTAAAAATTGTAAAGTAAAAATCAAAGGTCCGAAAAAGGAAGAAACCATAGAGGCTGAAATAGTACTATCAGCAGCCGGTGTTTCACCTAATGTAGAAGGTATAGGTCTGGAAGAGCTAAACATTAAGCAAGAGAAAAGTGGACATATAGTTGTTGATGAATTTTATAAAACTAGTGTTGATGGTATTTATGCCATTGGGGATGTTATTCCCGGTCCGGCTTTAGCTCATGTTGCTTCAGCAGAAGGTATTTTGTGTGTTGAAAAAATTGCCGGTCAAAATCCGGAGCCGATAAAATATGAAAATGTCCCGGCATGTACTTATTGCCATCCGGAAATTGCATCTGTAGGTTTAACCGAAGCACAAGCTAAAGAAAAGGGTTATGAACTTAAGATAGGAAGATTTCCTTTTTCAGCTTCCGGAAAAGCATCCGCAGCCGGACATACGGAAGGTTTTATTAAGCTCATTTTTGATGCTAAATATGGAGAATGGCTGGGCGCTCATTTTATAGGAGCTAATGTGACTGAAATGATTGCAGAAGCCGTTGTAGCTAAAAACCTGGAAACTACAGGCCATGAAATAATAAAATCAATACATCCGCATCCAACTATGTCGGAAGCGATAATGGAAGCAGCAGCTGCTGCTTATGATGAAGTTATTCATTTGTAGAGACCAAATAAATAGATGATAAAAAAAAGCCGCTAATTTAGCGGCTTTTTTTATTAGGCGTTTTCTCTTTTTATTTGATACTTTTCAATTTTGTTATACAAATGGCTTCTTTGAATATCTATTTCTTCTGCTGTTTTTGAAATATTCCAATTATGCCTGTTTAGTTTATGTTCAATAAACAGCTTCTCCATATGCTCTTTAAAATCCTGAAACTTTTTGTGATTTTTAAAGAAATCAGAACTATTAGCCACAACCGACTGCCCCTGATTTACAAACTTTTTTACTTCTTCTTCAGAGATTCTCTTATCTGAAAGTATGATTAACCTTTCAATAACATTTCGAAGTTCTCTGATATTTCCTGTCCAATTAAGTTTTCTCAACTCTTCAAGTGCGGCAGGTGTGATTGTTTTTACAGGCATGCCGTAATCTTCGCAAATTTCTTTCACAAATTTTTCTGAAAGAAGCGGAACATCTTCATTTCTGTCATTTAATGAAGGAACGTGAATGAGAATTACACTGAGTCGGTGATACAAATCCATTCGAAATTTATTTGCATCAATTTCCTCTATGAGGTTTTTATTAGTTGCTGCAATTACGCGAACATCAACAGTTAATTCCTTGTCACCTCCAACCCGCATAATTTTACTTTCTTGCAATGCCCTGAGAACTTTTGCCTGAGCAGATAAACTCATGTCTCCAATCTCATCTAAAAACAAAGTCCCTCCATTTGCTTGTTCAAATTTTCCGATTCTTTGTTTAATAGCAGAAGTAAAGGCTCCTTTTTCATGCCCGAATAATTCACTTTCAATTAGTTCAGCCGGTATTGCAGCACAGTTTACTTCAATTAAAGGACCGGATGCTCTGTGACTTTTTTCATGAATCCAGCGGGCAACCAATTCTTTACCCGTACCATTGTCACCGGTTATGAGAACACGGGCTTCTGTTGGGGCTACTTTTTCTATGGTATCTTTAATCTTTTTTATAGCTGGAGAATCCCCTATAATTTCTCGTGTTTTTGATACTTTTCGCTTTAAAACTTTAGTTTCTAAAATAAGTGAACTTTTGTCTAAAGCATTTCTTATTGTAATTAAAAGTCTGTTTAAATCCGGGGGTTTAGAAATAAAATCAAAAGCTCCTTTTTTTACACAATCTACTGCTGTTTCTATATTGGCATGACCGGAAATCATTAAAAAAGGTGTCTCCTGAACAATGTCCATAGCTTCTTCCAGCACCTCAACACCATCCTTTTTAGGCATTTTTATATCTAATAAAACCAAATCATAGTTTCCGGACTTAATTTTACTTAGTCCTTCTTCTCCGTCTACAGCTTCCTCAACAGTATAACCTTCATATTCAAGAATCTCTCTTAATGTGGTTCTTATCATCTTTTCGTCATCGACGATTAATATCTTTGCCATTTCAATTTTTTCTTATAGAGAATTCAATAATTAAGCCAAAAAAAAATGGATATAAACCTGTAAGCCGGGTTCTGTTCACTGACGAATCAGTTTCTATCATTTATCTAGGCCATGAGTCACCCCATGGCTCCATCGGCATACCCTTTTCGAAAAACCGGGCGAGCAACCCGGCAGCTTACGCTTTCGAAATTTATTTTGCCTTTCAACCCGCAAGGTTTACCCCCGTAAGTACTTACCATACGTACGCAGTGAGGATTAACTCACTTTTTCACCTTTATCTGTAAACAGATAGTTATTTTCTGTGGCACTTTCTGTGTCTTAATGACCTCTCCAGTTAGGAGATGCGGCGCTCTTTGTTGCCCGGACTTTCCTCTTCAGCCTAAACTGAAGCGATAGAACGGTTCATATCCACTGTCTATTATTTTAGACGAATTTTGTAACAAATATAGTTTATTCCAAGTTCAAATTAAACTTAATTATTTGAAATTAATCTCCGAAGCACCTCCGGCATATCTCTTTGAATGCAAAGTTTTGATGCTTACTATTTCAGAATATTTTTCCTTCAGCTTTAATACTTCATTTTTTAAAGTGCCTTTCCCATGTCCGTGAATCACAACCAACCGCCATAAACCTTCCTTAATGGCATTGTCAATTTCTTTTTCCAGATAATTTATCTGAAAAATAAGCCTTTCATTTTTGGGTATATTTAGATTGTCGGGTATTTTATCAAAGTGAATATCAATTTCTTTTTCCAAAAGGATCGAATTCTTTTTCTTATTTGGTAGAGATTTCTTTAATTCTTCTACTATGTGCATATCTATAGCAAGTTTCTCTTTGCTTTTTTTATGAGTGCTGTAAAGTTCAAAAAGTATCCCATTTTCATCATCCATTAATGGAAGAGTTGTTTTTAACTTTTCAAAATGCTTTACCTTGAGAAGTTTTTCTGTCTCTATGCCCTTTTCATTTATATCATTACTGAGACTTATGTTAGAGATATACTTGAGATTATTATTTAAAAAGGAGAATGGGCATGAGTAAAGTAAGACAGAACTTTTAGCAACTGAAATTAAAGGGTGCTTAAAAAGTTCAGAATCTCTGTCTCTGAAAGTAATTTTCACATTGAAACTAAACGAAGTATCATTTATCAGATAGAATCGAATTTCCTTGTTTAAAGGAGTACCTTCATTTTCAATTACACATCCGAGATATATGAGCTCTTTAGCCAAAGGTTTGTTTTGAATTGAACTTGTCTGATTAAAAAGTACTAAATCTTTTTTTTTGGCCAATTGAATGCTGCCATCACTTTTGGTAATTTCAAAAATATTTTTTCTGTGAATAGCCGTGATGACTCCTATGTAATTGTCTTGAATATGTCTTACATTATCCCCTATATTAAATACTTTCATTAGCTAAAAAGCAGATTAACTTTAATATTCTTTTCTTTCAGGAAGCAAAACAGTATTGAACCAAAAATCATTCAATTCTTTAAAGGTTTCCAGAAACTGATTAAAGTCAAGGGGTTTGGTTAGATATGAATTTGCATTTAAGGAGTAGGTCTCGTTAATATCATGCTCAGCATTTGAAGTGGTAAGGATACAAACCGGTATTCGTCTAAGTTTTTGATGTGTTTTAATATACTTTAAAACTTCTCGTCCATCTTTTTTAGGCAAGTTCAAATCAAGTAAAATTAAATCCGGCCAACCTTTTTTTAGGTGTTGTGCCTCTTCAAGAAATTCTATAACTTGTTCACCATCCATTAATACGGTTAAATCAACATCTAAACCGAGGTGCATTATCACTTCTTTTGCAAGCATAATATCCCCGGGATTATCCTCAACCAGGACAATGCATCTCTTTTTTTCTATTTTTGTATTCGTATTCAAGTATGTAAAGCTAAAAAAAAACATAAAAAAAATCACATAAATATATATGTTTTTGAGTTTTGGATAGATTTTTTTAAACACTTCGCAGGCATTTACTATTAAATATTATATTCGTCAAAATTTTTACAATGCTCACAATCGAAAATGCCATTCAAAGTTTCAATCAATATTTGGACAAAGCTTCTATACCGAAAAATCCTTCAAATCTTTATGAACCCGTAAGCTATATGATGAGTTTGGGCGGAAAGCGCCTTAGGCCGGCCTTGTTACTTATATCCGGAAGTATGTTTGGCAATTTAAATGACTCTGCTTATAAGTTGGCACTTGCAGTTGAATGGTTTCATAATTTTACTTTGATGCATGATGACATAATGGATAATGCAGATTTAAGAAGGGGAAAAACTACGGTTTGGAAAAAATACGACTTAAATACAGGTATTTTATCAGGTGATGTTATGTTATTACAGGCTTTCCAATACATCAATAGCATCGAGGATAAGGAAAAGCTTCCCGCAATACTGACTGCATTTAATAAAGCCGCTACATTGGTTTGTGAAGGACAACAGGAAGATATTGATTATGAAAAGCGAAATGATGTAAATGCTGACGAGTACTTGTCTATGATAGGTAAAAAAACGGCCGCTTTACTTGCTTGTAGCTTACAAATGGGAGCTATGATTAATAGCGCAGAAGACTTTGTTGCTAAGGCTTTATATGATTTTGGATGGAATCTTGGAGTTGCTTTTCAATTAAAAGATGATTATTTGGATGCTTATGGGGATCCGGAAAAATTCGGAAAAAAGAAGGGTGGCGATATTTTAATGAATAAAAAAACATTTTTGTTGATTAAGGCTCAGGAGCTGGCTAAGGGAAAAAATGAATCCCTACTAAATAAAATGTTAAAAATTACAGATGACAGTGATGAAAAAATTGAGGAAATACTCGATTTATATGACAAACTGAATATTGAAAAAATAACCAGAGAAACAATTTTAG
>REEL01000151.1 GCA_007695095.1 Chitinophagaceae bacterium
TCGTCACTTACCGCAAATTCCTTCTGAAGAAGAAGTTGTAAATAACAGATTGAATATCGGTCAAATGCACTACCTCCAAATGCTTAAAATTGAGGAGTTGACGTTATATACATTACAACAGCAAAAAGAGATAGAGTCATTACGTGCTGAAAACGAAGAGTTGAAGCAATTGAGAAAGGAGTTGGATATATTAATGGAGATGGTAGGGAATATAGGACAATAAGATATTAAGTTCTGTTCTTTTTTTAATATTAAGTAAATTAAAACGTATGAAATTTAATTATTTTTTTCTGATTTTTTTGTTTCTATTAATGCATACAAATATTCTCTCAACAAAAGTTTTTGGTGTTGGCGTTTGTGATGACACCATTGTTGTTCCTATTTCTGATGGTACTTGTGATAATAATCCATGGGTATTGATATTCGAGGATAATTTTGAAAATCCAACTCTAAACAATAAGTTTTGGAGTAACACATATCCTTGGGGTACAATTAATATATGCAATAATGAACAACAAATTTACACTTCAAATAACTTTTCAATTGAGAATGGAATTTTAAGTCTAACAGCTAAAGAAGAAACGGTATTCGGTTTGGTAGACTCAAGTTTATCAGAGTCAGATACCATCTTTGCAAGTTGCAATCAGGGAAGTCCCCAATCTTACGGTATAAATGGAAGATATTTTGATTATTCTTCTGGTATAATTCATTCTAATTATTCTTTTCACTATGGAATGTTTGAGATTAGGTGTAAAATTCCTAAAGGTAAAGGCTTTTGGCCGGCTTTTTGGTTATATTCAATACCACAAGGTGTTAATAATGAAATAGATATTTTTGAATTTTGGAATAAGTATAGTTATCCACCTCCATTTTTTCAAGAAACTTTTGATTTAAATAAATCAGTAAGTCGTCCTAACATGACAGTACATTATGATGATGATAACTACGGTAAATGTGGACCAGAAGATTATTCTGGTCCTGATTTTTCTGAAAATTTTAATACATTCACACTT
Source organism: Chitinophagaceae bacterium (assembly GCA_007695095.1). Taxonomy (NCBI): domain Bacteria; kingdom Pseudomonadati; phylum Bacteroidota; class Chitinophagia; order Chitinophagales; family Chitinophagaceae; species Chitinophagaceae bacterium. The sequence continues at coordinate 1,014 of REEL01000151.1, forward strand.
GTTTGGGATCCTTATAAAATACAATGGTTTGTAAATGGAGAATTAAAACAAAAATCATATAGGTTTTATACAACACTTGGACAAGAAGTGGATTGTAATGGTGTAAATGCGTTTAATTCTTATTTGAGAAATAATATATACCCTCAAAGTCCAATGCATATTATTGCAAATTTAGCAATACAAGGACCTGATGGTAATAAAGGTCCAAATTCAAGTACCCCTTTCCCTAGTTCATTAGAAATTGATTACATCCGATATTGGACAAAAGCACCTTGTGATAGTTTAGTAGAGATTAAAAGTAACAATGATTTGAATCTAAGCAGTAGCAGTAGCCGGTATAACTTTATTGTTGGTAAAGAAATTTTAATTGAAGATGATGTACACATTAACCATGGTCAACAAGTTTCTTTTATTGCAAGTGATAAAATAACTGTCCGACCAGGATTTTCAGCTGAAGCAGGTAGTTCTGTACTCTTTAAGATTGAAGAATGTGGTTTCAGTTCAATGAGATTGTCAAATTCAAGTAGTGTAGAAAATTTAAATAAATTTAAAGAAGAAGACTACTTTTTTTCAAATGAAGTTTATACTACAAATGATCGAAAAAGTAAAATAGAAGTTAAATGTTATCCTTCTCCAAACAATGGTAAATTTTACATTTCAATTATTACTAAAGAGAACTTTGATTACATAATTGATGTTTATAATGTCAATGGTTCAAAATTTAAAAGTAAACAAATAAGTGACTCAAAATTTAATCAACTAACATCAATCAATATTCAAAATTTTAATAGTGGGATTTATTTTGTAAAGGTAAAATTGTTAAATGGTGATATATTGCATACTCAAAAAATAATTTATCAATGAATCATCTAAAAAAATACCTTTTAGTTTCTTTTCTATTTTGCATGGCAAATAACATTTTTGCTACTGGAAACGAGAGGAGTAAAAACATATATCTTTCCATAGGTATTTCTTCTGCTAGTAATTACGATCGACTTTCAATTCAAAATAGAAATGAATTAGTTAGTGATGCATTTACTAAACAATATTTGTTTAATGCATTAACTTTAGACTTAGGGTTTTCGCAAGAAATAAACAAAAGTATATTTAAAGTAAAATCCGGTCTATTTATGCACTTATCTAGTGCTGAAGAAAGTTTTTCAGGTTATTTCTCAGTTCCTTTATTAATAGGTCCTGAAATTGGGAATAAAGTAAAGTTTTCTTTTTTCTTTGGGCCTCACTTTGGGTATTTATATACATCCGGTAGAATTGATGAAGTTCGAGAATATGATTATGGTTTTATTATACAACCACAATTGAGCTTTAAAGTGAGCAAAAATGTTGAAGTCCTTATTGGTGCTTTTTTACAACACGGCATGAGAACTGTTGAGAAAATTATTTCATCTTCAAAAACTGGTGACAGGATAACAACAGAATATCAATTTAATGCTATTAGTCCATTTTCTATAGGAGTTGCATACTTGTTTTAGCTAGCATCACCTACTATCTATTCTTTCTGAAGAAGAGGTTAAGTTGAATATTGGACAAATGCACTAACTCCAAATGCGCAAAATAGAAGAGTTGACTTTATATACTATACAGCAACAAAGAGAATTGGAGGAATTGCGTAGAGAAAATGAAATGGGGTGTGTATTAATGCAGGAAGTGGAAAGGCTTAAGGAAATTGTAGAAAATCGTATTCAATAAATTTTAAAATCTGATGAAATGAAAGAAAAAAATATCATCAATACTGCCATGCTATTAAGTTTAATAATCATAACATTGAGCTTGAATTCATGTAGAAAAAGTAATTTAAGCCCATTTTGTTGGGGTGAATGTGAAGAAGCTGTATTATATTATGATTTTAATAATGAGTGCAGATCTATAAATGGTAAAGTTATTTTAAAAAATGATAGTTCTATGTATATTTTCCAAAATTCTATTCCCAAAACCTTTCATAGAGAAGAGCCGGTATATGTATGTATTAAATACAGATATTTAGGAATAGCACATGGAATATTGCCTCCCTGTCCAGATTTAGATTTAATCAAAATCAATTGTATTCAAGAAAAATAATCAACACATGAAAGATATATTCAAAATACTCCTCTTTCACATGCGCCGCATTTGTTACAATAGAATTTTACCCCCTTTCTATCGCATGCGTCCGCATGTGATACAATAATATATCGAATAAAATATGATATTTCGAAGCATTCTAAATAACAAAATTAACTACGGGGCAGACAAATTTACATCCATTCAATTTTCGATTTAAATCGAAAATTATTATAGTTATATTCGGTTTTAATCGAAAATTATTATAATTTAGCCTGATGATAAAAAGAACACTGGAAAATAAAATCAAGAAAAGGCTTTTCAAAGGAAAAGTGATTTTACTGCTCGGTCCACGACAAGTAGGAAAAACAACACTGGCTGAATCGCTTATGCAAGCCTACAAGGACGACTTGATTTGGCTGTCGGGAGATGAACCGAATGACCGGGAACGTATTCAAAACAGCGGCATAGCTGCATTGAGATCGCTGATAGGTAAAAAGAAAATACTTGTAGTGGATGAAGCGCAGCGTATATCTAATGCCGGGCTAACATTTAAAATTATTGCAGATAAGATGAAGCATGTACAGGTTCTGGCGACAGGTTCTTCAGCTTTTGAACTTTCAAGCATGTTCAATGAACCACTTACCGGGCGAAAATATGAATACACACTGTTCCCGCTTTCTTTTACAGAATTATCAAATCATACTAACCCATTTGAAGAAACATCTCAATTGGAAAATAGATTGATTTATGGCAGCTACCCGGAAGTGGTAAACTCACCAGGAGAGGAAAAGGAAAAACTTTCTTTACTTTCAGACAGTTATTTGTATAAAGATTTATTTGCTTATGAAAAAATTAAAAAACCATCTCTACTCTCAACTCTTCTAAAAGCATTAGCTCTGCAAATGGGAAGCGAAGTAAGTTATAATGAACTGGGACAAATTACAGGTGCAGATAAAGAAACAGTTGAAAAGTATATTGATTTGCTGGAAAAAGCTTTCATCGTTTTTCGCCTGAATGCTTTTAACCGTAACGTCAGGAATGAACTGAAAAAGAGTCGCAAAATTTATTTTTATGACAACGGCATCCGAAATGCGATTATCGGCAATTATGCACCATTATCTGTAAGACAAGATAAAGGTGCATTATGGGAAAATTATCTCATCAGCGAAAGATGGAAAAAACTTCATTATGCGGGCTACTACGGACACCGCTATTTCTGGCGCACTACGCAACAACAAGAAATTGATTACGTGGAAGAAATTGATGGTAAACTATCGGCTTATGAAATTAAATGGAATGCAAAAACAAAAACTAAATTTTCAACCACTTTTCTAAATGCATATAATGTAGCTCATACTGAAATCATCAACAAAGAAAATTATCATCAGTGGTTAGGGGAAAATTTTGAAACTTAAGATAAAAAAAGGTATATTAATTTAATCTCCCCGCTTTTCATAGCATCATTTCAAAAAGCTGCACCTTTATATAATTCCGTAAGTAGGATATATAATTAACATCATTTTAAAGCTCAAAAGTATTTTATAAAAAAAAACAAAAAAATTATTCTAACATATTGATTTGTAAATCAGTTAATTATATTGTATGTTGAATTGAAAAAATACAATTAACATATAGGTAACATAAGATAATTATGATTAATAAACAAATTGTCTTATATTTGATTTATCAATACTTTCAGCGGATGAACTTTTAAATTAATTCAACTAAAACTTTATTTATGAAAAAATTAATGGGGGGGGGGGGGGGGGGGGGGGGGGGGGGGGGGGGGGGGGGGGGGGGGGG
>REEL01000152.1 GCA_007695095.1 Chitinophagaceae bacterium
TCTTGAAGAGTCGAGTGATCCAGTTTTTTAATTTGCTCCTTAGTTGCTTTATCCAATCTGGGCATTTTAATTTTTTTTCTATTACAATTATAATACTAGAATTTTAAATTTTAAAATGTTGGGGGGATGGTTGAAGTTGTAATTAATGATAAAGAGTTTGATATAATTATGCAGATGGGATGTTATTCATTAAAGTACTTTGCATAACAAGTATTGATAAATCGATTCTTAAGTTCAGTATAATTTGTAATACATTCAATGAGTTTTATCTCTGTATTTTTTTTGGTTTCAGTTTTTAGATTAAATTTTTTAACTCCGATATGTTTTAGAATCTCTTGTATTGTTTGCTCTGTTTGGAGTAGTAAGTTGTCATAACTTACTTGTATTGTTTGCCTTGAAAATAATTCGTTAAATTGCTTTTGATTTGAAATAATCATTTGAAAGTATTCGCTGCACTCCTTAACAGATATTGTTGTATGAAAGTTGGGGTTGGCTGTCGTCCATTGTTGTTGTGCTAAAGCTCGTTTGTATGAAAATAATGTCGCCAAGAGGTTATCTCGTTTTAGATGAATGAATTTTATATCTGAATTTTCCTTGAAATAATCAATAAGTTCATTCTTGTCTGCTAAATGTCGATTATGGTCATAGAAGTATTTAAAGCCAACTGCTCTCAATGGTTTAGCATATTTCTTATACACATATTTTTCAAGAAACTCAATTGGTTTTTGGTTTCGAAATGTTACCAATTCCTCAGAGCGATATTCTTCCGGTAATTCTTCGTAGAATTTTCCAAAGTTAATTTTATTAGTTGAACCGTAAACACCTCTTAGACAAAGTATTTCTGGGTGGGAGTTTAAATAACTCCATAGCATGGTTGTACCTGTTCTTGCCGTTCCAAGAATTACAAAAGGCTGATATTGTAGTTCCGATTTCACTATTCTATAGACAATTTTAATCCGTCAAAAGCAACACCCTTAGTTATCCAACTTAATGGAATTTGAGGTTTTCTATGGCGAGGGATAACTATCATTCTATCCCCTGAATTTTGGTAAGATGATATTGCATTAGCAATTATATTTGGTGTCCTATCGTCTTTAAGAATAGATTTACTCATTGATCTTGTTAAATCTACTATATCATTCAAATTGAATTCACCAAACAATGCTTTTGCTTCGTGTTCTTTTTCCAAAGCAGTTACAATCATATCTGTTGTACTTTCTCCATCACACCCTACACCGAAGACAATGTAGATAAATGGTTTGCCAATTCGTTTTAGTATTCTTAAGCCACTTCTATCAAAACTGTTTTCATCCTCAATACCACAAGTCAATGAGTCACCTCCCATATCTATTGCAATTATCAAGTCTGGATTTATGTGGTTTAGAGCATTAGAAAATTCAGATTGTAAATTCAGATAAAAGTCTGTTAAATGATACTTGTTTGAAACTTTCTCGTATTTAGGTAAGCGAGAAATTAGAAAAGGACTTGGTAAATCCGTATTAAATTCAGCCATTTTTTGAATTAACTCTAATGATGTGTGAAAATTATTAATGGATTTTTGAAGATTATCATGTTGATACAAGCTAAAATTTATCTTTTTGAAACCTAAATAATTCTCTTTTCTTGATACACAAAGACCATAATTTATAATAGCTTTGGGGTTTAATTTTTGGATTGTTGAAGCAAAGCCATAGGCTCCAATCACATCACTGCCTCCTCCGATTCCTAATACAAAAATATTATCCCCTTTTACATCAGAAATACTGAATTTTGGCATTTCGTACTTATTCATTAACTTTTTTAGCATAGGTCTTCTTTTTTAGAATGAAAATTTTAAAATCTGAAGCAGGTTCATATGTTTCAATGTTTACACCATTAGTATCAATCGCTTTAACCAGTCTAAAGCCGTTTTTCGAGAATAATTCAAGATACATTTCTGTTGGTCTATGATACTCAACCTTTTTATTCCCTGTGTAGCTGCAGGTTTTTGTAATCACTTCTTCGTTTAATTTTGTTTGAGGAATTGAATTTCTGTTCTGAAATTCAGTTTTATAAATGTGCACAAAATCAGGGTTGCAAACTGAAACTACAAGTTTGCCATTTGCATTTAATGATTTTGAGATATCAGCCAAAATTCCCTTCACTGTATCATTATCTACTTCGCATAAAACAAGATTAAGCAAAGCAAAATCAAAAGAGTTATAAAAACTTCTATCATTTGGAAAATAGCGATGAAAATCTTCGCACCTTGTTTTTAGAACAGTTTCGTTGATGTCATAAACAAAAACTTTTGCTTTGGTTTCTGTTTCAATTTGCTTGCTAGTTTTGCATTTTCCTGAACCATAATCCAAAACTTTTTCAGGGTTATATTCTTTTAGAATTGAAATAATTTCAATGTCTAAGATTTCTTCCTTTTTTCTTGGCTCAACTGCTCTCTTTAAGTTTTCCCAACCTCGAATTTCATTTGGTTCTTCTTCTATATTTATTCTTGAGGTGAGTTTCTGAAAATCTTTATCTTCCATTTTAGGATTTTTCAAAAGAAGAAAAGCCCTTTTAATGGTATTAACAAACTTATTTTGATTGAACGGCTCAAATGATTTTCCGTAGTCAATCAATTTTACTTTTCCCGAACTGGTTTGTATAAAATTTTCGGGCTTGATGTTGGTAAAAACAAATTCATTCTGTTTGCAGAATTTTAGAAAGTTGGTGAGTTCTGCCAGCGTGATTTTTTCCAATGGCCGGAAATTGTGATACCGATAACGAATGAAGCGGAAATCATTTGCTTCCAAACATTCAATATTTTCCAATAAATCACTTTTCCTAAAACATTCGGCTTTTGATTTGAGAAAATTCCATTCGTTGTCGAGAATATTGAAGAAGCATTTGTAAACGAATTTGTTATCAGTAAAAACAATTCCTTCTGCACCGCTTCCCAATTTCCGCAGTGGCCTGTTCAATTCAAAATATTGTTCTAAATGCTTTCTGTAAACATCTTCGTTCTCTGTTATCTCTGTAATGGACTTGCTGTAACTCCAAATGGCTGTTGTTAGTTCTTTGAAAAAAGTTTTGAGCGTTTCTTCCTTTGATGCTTCATGAAGTGTTTTCTCAAACGAAAGAAGTTTGCTTTCATCTGCCAGTTGATTGTAAACTTCTTTGGCGACATTTTGATATTCGGTAATTAATTTTGTTATACCTGCAATCCGGTAGTAGTTCATTAAAAATCTTGCTTTCCTTTTATTAAGGAAATGGGAATAAGAAGTTAAAAAAAGATTGTAAAAATCTTCATGCAAAATTTTATCAAAAATATCTTTTGGACGGTGCGGATCTGTTTCGTTTTTAATAGTTTCAATAGATTTCAAAATTGCTTTTGAAAATGCGTATCCAATAATATCATAAGCTGCTTTATCAAGTTCTTTTGAAAAATTAAAGTCTGTAATCGGTCGGTTGTGTTCAAGTGAAAATGTGTGTTCAAAAATTGTTCTTCCTGAAACCACTTGATTGAGCAAAGCCCAAACTAAATCACCACGTCTAGCGTGTTTGTTGTTTACTTCCAAATTAATAACAGGATAGTACTGCAGCAATTCACGGTTAAATACTAAAGTATTCGCCCCTCTGCGAGTTATCGTCTTTTTTATAGTTTTTACTTCTTTTTGTAGTGAAGGTCTTGAAAGTGATTTGCCTGAAAATATTTGCATTAAATCATTGGCAGTAATTGAGGAATGATATATAGGAATTTCCAAGTGGTCGCTATGCAGGTCTGATAAATCGTAGTAATAATCGGGCTTTTCTCTTAAAGAAAATCCGTCTTGCTGCTTTTCTCCTTTTGCAACAATACTATGATAAAAGTCCACTAATTGCGATCTAATGCAACAAAGCGTTGGAACGGGCGGGTCGTTGCTCATTCCACCAATCAATGCCGCTGTGTTTTCTAAATTTTCATTGATGATGTTAAAAACATCAACATTCTCGATGTTAGAGGTGGAACTAATTACTGACCTAAATGTGATGTCATCATCAACTATCCAAAATACTGGATTGTCAAAGTCCTTTGTTTCTGTGAAAAGATGGTGATGTAAAATTGTCCTGCCTAAAGGTATTGAATTTATATCTGAATACTGCTGATAATATGCTCCGTAGTAACCTGATTTTAAATTCTGTTTCCATTCATTATCCCTGATAATCTTAAAAGGAATTGAATGTTCTGTAAAAACCTGTTCAATAGTTTTTAACTTTTCTACTTTTGGGACATCTTCGATTATCAAGACCAAATCAATAGGAATTTGCTTTTCAACTATTTGCCTGGCAATCCTTTCGGCAATGATTTTATCACCTGCAATGAAACCAATTACAAACTGATAATCGCCTTTATTTTTAAATTCTAAATCTATTTTCTTGATTGACGGTGATGTCTGTTGTGGAATATCAATTTCAAACACCTCTATTCCGAAATAATTTTTGGCTCTATCAAAAAACTGCTCTTTTTCAACATTATTCATCAAATGCTGATACTTGTAAAAGAAAATCTGTAAACTTTTAATTTTCTTTTCCCGGTTTGTTGTAAGCCGTTCTCTATTCTTGTCGGTGTATGCTGTTACAAGGAGCTTTTGAATGATTTTGTACTTTGGGTTTTGTTGAAAAACACGAACAAAAAAATCTCTGTCAACGGATGAGTGCAGTGCTTCATCAAAACAGCCTGCTTTTAAAAGTGTTTTCAACCTGATGAACGTGTTTGAACCGCCAATACCGGGATTTCCTTTTAGAAAATCTTTTTCGGATATCGTGTTTGGCAATACCATTAGCAAGTTTTCATCGCTGCTATTTCGTAAATAGCTTGCTGCGATTAAATCAAAATTGTCAGTATTACTGTTTTCAATTTCACTCAAGTAGTCGGGTAGCCATTCATCGTCATCATCAAGCGAAGCAAAATAAATATCATCTGAAATGCCTTGCTGTTTTACGATTTCCTCAATGCTGGTATTTAATGCTCCTGCATAATTATTGGTTCTGTAATTCCTGAATAAGTTAAAGCCAAGAAGGGTGCATATTTTTTGTTCTTTACAAAAATTTTCTTCTGTTGAATTTGATACTACATATACATAGTCAGGTCTGCGACTTTGTTCTTTTACAGAGTTCAAAGCTCTCGGCAGCAATTCCAAGCGATTACAGGTTATTATGACTGCTGTTATTCTCATTCAATTTCCAATGCCGTTTTTAATTCTCCAAGCGAATTTGGTTTAACAAAAATTCTGTCATAAGAAGGCAAAACCTCTTTTTCATTTTCATTCCTAACCACCAAACAAGTTGAAGTATAACCGACTTGTTTTGCAAGTTCTATCATTTTGGCATTGTAACGCCCTGCGGGGAAACAATAAGCATTAACAAGCTTGCCTGTTACTGCTTCAAGCCATTGTTTTGAGTTTTGTAATTCGTTCAATGCTTTTTCCTCGTTCATATATTCCGCAATCATTAACGCATGTGTCATTCCGTGTGACCCGATTTCAAAACCATTAATGACAAGTTCTTTGAGTTGATCAGCACTCATATAGTTTACACGACAGTTTTCTGGTAATTCTTTGAAAAGCTGATTCAGCAAAGTCATTTGTTTATCAGGCTCAGCCCAATAAAAATTCCTTTTTGTTTGTCCTGTAATGTATGCTGTTCTTTCAATTTCTATCAAAGCCATTTCATCTACACATTGATAGTAAATGTCGAGAGGTAAAACTGAATTGTCTTTGCAGGGATTTACTACAGGAAAGAATGTTGCAGTTGCGTTAAATTTTTTCAGAGAAGGAAAAGCAAAATCAAAGTTGTCCAAATATCCATCATCAAAAGTGAGTGCAATTAGTTTTTCCGAATTACTTCTTTGTGCTAATTCTGAAATGGAAACAAATTCAAAGTTGTTTTCTGTCAATAATGATAATACCGTTTCAAAGTATTCCTGTGAAATAAGTGTCCCGAATGTTGTGTATGCATTCGGTTGAGTAATAAGTTTTTCGGGCAAAACTCTGTGAAACATCAACACTTTAGCCATTGTCGAGTTGCTTTAAGATTTCATCAATGCTGTTTACAGGAATAAGCAAACCACTTTGTCGGTCATCCAAATTCCTGCCCGCAAGTTCTTTTGCCCAACCGTCAAACATCGTAACACACAAAACCCTTTTTTTCAGTTGCCAAGCAAAAGCTATTTCAGAAAGCGTCCCTGCTCCACCACCTGCTGCGATAATGATGTCGGCTGTCCGCACGATGATAATGTTTCTTGCAATGCCTGTTCCTGTCGGTATGGCAATGTCAACATATGGGTTAGCTGTGTCAGCTTTCTCTTCTGGTAAAATTCCAACTGTTTGCCCATTGAAAGTATCTTCCGACAACTTAACTCCTTTGCAAACAGCTTCCATAAAGCCTCCAAGTCCACCACAAACAAAAGTTCTGTCTTTTGAGGCGATTTGTTGTCCAAGTTGCACACCAAAGTCATAAAGTGATTTGCTGCAAATTTTATTATTAGGTCCTATTATTCCGATTTTCTTCATTGTCAATTTAATTACTGAAATTATTCATAATCTTTTATATCAGTTTTTTTGAAAAAAATGACACTTAATATTGCCAAATATCAACCCCCAACCACTAAGTATTGTACAGCAAAAAAGCATTCAATTAAATTTATTTTTCTACCTGTAGTTTCGATAATAATATTCGTTTTTAGATTGTTGAATTTTTAGATTTTTATTCCTATAACCCTCTTTAAGCGCCAACCCAAATTTTTATTAGCAATTTGACTACACACTGCTAATTCAACATTTAGGTATACCTTTAAACAATTATACAATTAATTTATAAATCATCAAAAAGACTTTTGACGTTTTGGGGTAAATATGCAGAAAACGCTTTATTTAAGGTGAAAAGACCCTCTTATTTACCTTGTATTCAAGAAGATGGAAGAAATTCAACTTCTTACAATTTCACTCATCAAATAAAAACAGATAAATGTTTTGAATATAAGGAATTGATTGTTGATATAAATTCAAAAATTACGAAATGCAATTCTAAATATTAAAATGTAGAAAAGTTAATTGAGTCCGAAAAATCTAGCAATCCTATAATCCTAAGAATCATGGTTTAGACAGTGTGCGACTTATTTATAGTGCTTTCGTACATTCGTTCAGGCAGATAGCCTTGCTGCAAATGCGCCCTATTTGCGAGAAAAATAAACAAATTTTCTCCCCCCCCAAAAAACTATCCGGCTTATCTTGCTAAGCTATAACTTTCAATTTGTAATTGATTTAAAGATTCTATTGAGAGGGTATATTTTTCATCAGTTACTGTTAATGTTCCTTTATTTTCCTTTTTATTGACCGTGACGAAAATATTATATGTTCCGTTAACTAAAACACCTAAATCAATTTTAGCAGTAGCAGGACCTAAAGCATCTAAACAGACATTTGGGGTAAGTATGTTTGTAAGGTTAATCTTGATCTTTGAATTCGTTTGTTCAATTTTATACTTAATTTGATAGTTAGCACAGTTGAATATTTCTTCTGTCTCAAAATGTAGTTCAAGCCTTTTTTCAGGTATAATTACATTTTTCCACATATTCAAAATTACATCCGAATTGATTTTTTCGGTGGTCTGTTGTTTATTACAGCTGAAGAATGTAAGAAAAATAATGATAAACAATACATTTTTCATTGAACTCTTAATTTAAGTACTTCATTAATTTTTATAGCATTTGCTTATCAAATATAGATAACTTAGTTAAAATGTCATGTTGCCTTTTTAAGTTTTCTATCAATACTTTTTTCCACCGGCCCAGCATTTTTCCGCTAATCCCTTTCTCTATCCCCAGGAAATTTTATAAATCAAATGGAAAGAAAAAGCTCACACCACAAATCCGCACAAACAGTTTTGTTTTATTTGAATATGTTCTGATGTTTTGTACTTTTACCACAACAAAAATTTATTCTGCTCATTATTTGAGCTATTAATCATTCAAATTTTAAAATGCATAATTATAAAAATCTATATCAATTACTTTTAGCCGGAATAATTATCTCTACATCTTTGCTGCAGGTTTCTTGCAATAATGACGATGATGATCCCCCAACGCAAAATGAAGTAATAGCCAATTTTGATTTTGATTGCGGTGATTGTGAAGCACCCGCAGAAGTCAGTTTTACCAATACATCTCAACATGCAGAGGAATATAGCTGGACTTTTGGGGATGGTCAAAATTCAACTTCCGAAAATCCGACACATACTTACAGTCAGGCCGGTGAATATGATGTCACCTTAATGGCATCTTCAAGCCCGTCAAATTTTGAAGAAATCACAAGAACTGTCGTAATAACATCCGGTCAAAGTAATGAGTATTTAAGGTATGAAGTCAATGGAACAGATATTGAGGCTACTGCTTTTTCTGCTGAGATAACTTCTGACAGAAGGTTGTTTATTCGGGGATATGAAGCCTCCGGAAATGAATTGCCTGCTTTTAGAATATCCATTGAAGAAGGTTCAATCATTGGATTTGGCCCCGGGCTGAATCAAAACCTTTATCAGGGAGTTTCTCCGGACACCATGAGTTATGTAAACACTTCGCAAGTGAAATATGCAACATTTCATACTCCTTCTCCGGGCATGCACTTTTTTATTCAGGCTATAGATGAGGGTGCAGATGGTTTTATACAGGGGACTTTTAGCGGCACAATGAGAAATCAGTCCGGAGACGAGTTAGAATTTAAAAGCGGTGAATTTAGGGTTATGTTTTAGAATGGCTTGTTAAACTGGAACCTAAAATATTTTAAAGATCCATTGATTTAACTCATTGTTCTTTCCAATAATTTTTCATTAAGTCCACCACCCAAATAGGCTCCCGGATATCACTTTTTGATTGAAAAGCTTTAAAAACAGGCTTTATATCTAATACCGGTGTTCCATCAATTGTATCAAGGTATTTCACTTTGATTGTCCTGCTATTATGTTCCAATTTTCATTTTTTTTGATTTTGGTAAAGCACCTTTTCTTTATATTTTAATTCTATATACATCCCGGTAAGTTTTTGTATTTATTCTTGCTTCAAATACTTGCCGCTTGGATGTTGTTGATTTTTTTCAATAATTACAATATTTACATCTATATTTATAAAGAGCTTCACTAATTTGCTCACTTCTGTTAAAGTTTGTCTTATTACAAAAGGAACATTTTAAAAACCTTACCGCTTAGGTTTAATAATCAGACTTATTTTTTTAAATAAATTAAAACTTGTTCACTAATCTTGCAAATTTCTTAAAAAAATATACCTTTGTTTTTTTAAGGAATATATGTATAAGGTTTTATGAAAAGAATTATATTAATGCTTAGTAGCATAAAATGCAGTGTCTTTTATATTTTATTGATGTCAATTGCATTAATAGCTTGTAATCAATCTGATGAGCAATTACAAGATGATGGTGGAGAAACGCAAAAGCAGCAAACTGAACAAGTTAGCCGGAAACAACAAAGTTTTCATGAAGAAGTGAAAGCTATGAGTATGTATGAGCGTGAGTATAAAGTTAAGTCATTATATGAAAAAGTGGTAGAATCCGGTGAGAAACGTCAGTTTTATGCTGATGTTATCAGAAGTCGTAGGGCAGAAATTGCACCTAATTATCCTAACCCTAATGATCTTGCTTCGGATGGAATGCATCTTATGGATCAATGGTATGCTAATTATCCCAATGAAGTAGCAGATTATATTTTATTTATTGAAAACCTATTTAAAGAACACTAGAAATATTGAAACCAAAACCAAAAACCAAAAACTATGAAAAACTTATTGAAGATTCCCTTTTTATTATTTTTTGTATTTAAATTATTTTTTTTCCAACAAGTTTGGGCTAATACATGTTGCACAAGTAATTTCGGATTAGGTTGTGAAGATTTTTCTTGTGAGCAAGAGATTTGTGCCCTAGATGCTTGGTGTTGCAGTGATTTATGGGACGGCATATGTGCATCTGCTGCAGTTACAAATGCTGAAAATGGTGGAGCCTGTGCAGGAGTATCTGATTGTCCATGCGCAACTATAACTACCGAGAATATACCTTATAATACCGGAGATAATAGTTGTTATGATTGGGTGGTCTCTGTTGACCTTTTTTGTTGTACTAATTCATGGGATGTACTTTGTCAATTAGGTTATGAAGACTGTGCCGATACGCCATGTTCGACATTATCTTTGAGTGGGGGATCAGTTTCCAGTTCTCAGGGAGATAGTAAGTGTGGTCCACCATTTTGTAATCAAAACCAGTCAGGGGCAGCCGGGTTTCCATCGGATTTGGATTGCGAACAAGTTGTATGTGCGGATGACCCTTGGTGCTGTGATACTTCCTGGGATGGACTTTGTGCTTCATCAGCAGAAACATTCTCTGAATGCGCTGACTGTTTAGACGTAGCTACCTTAACAGCGTCTGCCTCAGGAAATGGATTTATACGTTGGTTTGATGCACAAACCGGCGGGACATTGCTGCATGTTGGTGATACACTGAATCAATCGGTAAGTCAAACAACAACATTTTATGCTGAACCCGTCAACAAGGAAGTATTTATTGAAAACTCTCTAAAAACATTAGATATAGCCGGAAATGGAGCTAATGGTGGAGTTATGTTTGACATTACTACTGAAAGTAATAATATAATGGTTAATGCTTTTAATGTTTCACCTAATGTTAATCAAACTCAAGATATTTCAGTTTATTTTAAAGAAGGCACTTATGTAGGTAATGAGTCAGATTCGACACAATGGACTTTTGTAGGCACCTATTCATTTACCGGTGTTATAGGTGATTTTAGTTTTATAACTGTGGATGATTTTGAGTTAGAAGCGAATTCAACTTATGGTATTTACTTAAATTATAGCTTAGCCTATACTACTGGGGATTCAACATTTTCAGACACACACTTATCAATAAGTGGAGGAACAGGTATGAATGCTTTGTTTGGTGGTTCAACTAACATCTTCTTCCAACCTCGTATGTTTAACGGTGAAGTGTTTTATGAAGTAATAGCAGAATGTGCCGGTCCCAGAGTTGCTGTTGAGGCTGTCGTAAATGACATACCTACTCTTACATTAACTGCCGATGCTACCATTTGCAATGGAGAAGAAGTTACACTAACGGCCTCAGGTGCGGATACATATTTATGGGAACCTTCAACAGGATTAAGTGCCACAACAGGCAGTGAAGTAATTGCAAGTCCATCAAGCAGTCAGGTATATACACTAGTGGGAACCGCTGTAAATGGATGTAATACATCTCAAACAGTAGAGGTAAATGTAACACCTGCTGTTTCTATAGACAATGTGGCTGTTACAGATATTGTTCAATGTGGCGGAAGTGGTGAAATTGAAATAACAGCATCAGGCGGAACCGGTAATTTGGAATATTCAATTGATGGCGGTACAACTTTTGCTTCTAATTCAATATTTTCTAATTTATCTGTTGGTACTTATGAAATAGTCGTTCAAGATGCCAATAATTGTTCAGACGAAGGAGGAACTTTTACTTTACAAGAACCGGCAACTCCTTCTGTTCCAACAGTTACCGGAGGTGGTAGTGTTTATTGTGAAGGAGAACCTATTACCGACTTTACGGCATCCGGGTCCACCGGTACACTTACTTGGTATGATAATGCAGCCTTGAGCAATCAGGTAGGAACAGGTGGTTCTTTTAGCCCATCTACTGTTCCGGGGTCTTATACATATTATGTAACTGAAACAGAAAATGCATGTGAAAGTGACCCTGCATTAGTTACCATAACAATCAATGCTTCGCCTTCAGTGGATAATGTTGCCATTACAGATGTAACTTCATGCGGACAATCAGATGGTGAAATTACAATTACAGCGAGTGGAGGAGATGGTAGCTACGAATATTCAATTGATGGTGGTACTTTATTTGGTGCGAGTCCGACTTTCTCCGGATTGTCAAGTGGCACCTATCAAGTGACTGTGAGAGACGGAAATAATTGTGTAGATGATGCCGGCTCATACTTAGTTGATGAACCCGGTGCTCCGGCAGCTCCAACAGTTAGTGGTGGAAATGTTTATTGTGAGGGCGAAACTCCGACGGATCTAACAGCAAGCGGTTCAGGAGGAACAATTACCTGGTACAGCGATGCAGCCTTGAGTAGTCAGGTAGGAACAGGCGGAACTTTTAGTCCGTCTACTAATCCCGGAATACATACCTATTACGTTACAGAAACAGATGCCGGCTGTGAAAGCTCAGCATCAGATGTTACCGTTACTATAAATGAGTTACCGATTGTGGACAATGTTAGTGTTACTGATGTTTCGAGCTGCGGCCTAGCAGACGGAGAAATCATGATTACAGCTAGTGGAGGAGACGGTAGTTATGAATATTCAATTGACGGAGGTGTTTTATTTGATGCGAGTCCGACTTTCACCGGATTATCAAGTGGTAGCTATGAAGTGTCAGTAAGAGACGGTAATAGTTGTGTAGTTGATGGTGGTTCATTCATTGTTGAAGAACCAATTGCTCCGGCAGCTCCTGTTGTCAGTGGTGGAGATACTTATTGTGATGGAGAAGTTATTCAGGATTTGACGGCAAGCGGTTCAGGTGGTTCAATTATCTGGTATAGTGATGTCGACTTGAGTAATCAGGTTGGAACCGGCCTAAATTTCACTCCTCAGACAAATGTGGGTTCTATTACTTATTACGTAACGGAAACCTCTGCTGAAGGTTGTGAAAGTGAAAGTGCTGATGTAACAATTACGATACATCCTGAGCCTAATGTAGACTTAGCATTAAATATAACGGAGGAGCTCTGCACTGATGATGCAGCTATTGTTTTAGAAGGCGGATCTCCGGCAGGAGGTGAATTTACAGGGACCGGTGTTGAAAATGGCAGCTTTAACCCTGCTACAGCCGGTGCAGGAACACATACTGTCACCTATACTTATACTGATGCAAATGGCTGTATAGCTTCTGAATCTGCTGAAGTAATAGTGGATGTATGTATTGGTATAGTTGAAAATACACTTTCAGATAATATTCTGGTATACCCGACTTTATTTAATAATCAATTCAATATTGAGATTAAATCTGATATTAAGACTGATTTTGTTGTTAGCATGTATGACGTAACCGGACAATTAATTAAGTCTTTCGAATGGGCAGTATCCGGAAGTCAAACCAAAGTAGTTGATACGGATAATAATCTCGCTCCCGGTGTTTACTTCCTAAAATTAGTAAGTGATTCCGGACATGTGACATTCAGGTTAGTTAAAATTAATTAATCCGGGAATCAGCTATTTTAAAAACTA
>REEL01000153.1 GCA_007695095.1 Chitinophagaceae bacterium
TGGATGACCCATTGCACAAAAAAGGAATGGTTTACTTGAACAATAGAACATCTGATATTTTAAAACCCTGATTCTGTAAATATTGGTAAAAGTTTTTAGAAATTTTTTCTAATCACCCCTTTTTTAATTTTGTCAAGATAGGTGTTCAGTTCGCCTCTTATCACTTTTCTTAAAACGATAAGTCCGAGTATATTCGGGAAACACATGGCAAATATCATAGCATCCGAAAAGCCAATTACACTTCCCAGACTTGCCGAACTTCCGAGCACTATAAAGGCACAAAACAAAATTTTATAACTCAGGTCTGAGTAGCGGTTGTTACCAAAAGCATACTTCCAGGATTGTAATCCGTAGTAAGACCATGATAACATAGTAGAAAAAGCAAAAAGAATAACAGCTACTGACAGCACCACCGGAAACCAGGGTAAAACAGTAGAGAATGCATTGCTGGTTAATGCCACTCCATCTAAATTGTCCGGATTCAAATAGTTGCCGGTTATAATGATAACTAATGCTGTCATTGTACAAACAACTACGGTATCAATAAAAGGCTCTAACAGAGCGACAATTCCTTCACTGGCCGGATTATTTGTTTTAACAGCTGAATGAGCAATAGATGCAGATCCAATACCGGCTTCATTTGAAAAAGCCGCTCTGCGAAATCCCTGTATCAAAACACCTATAAATCCTCCGCCTACAGCAGTTGGGCTAAATGCTTCTGTAAAGATTAACATAAATCCTTCAGGGATGGCTGTATAATTTACTGCAAGAATAATTATTGCGGCTGTTATATAAATACCTACCATAAAGGGAACTACTCTTTCTGTGACTTTACCAATACTTTTTATACCGCCAATAATTACCATTCCAACAACAATGGCCATAACTAAACCAAACAGCCAGCCATGGCCTTCGTCAACACCATCTACCACAGAGGCGAATTGTGTAAAGGCCTGATTTGCCTGGAACATATTTCCACCTCCGAAAGAACCCCCAATACACATAATGGCAAAAAATACTGCCAATACTTTACCCAGACTAGGCCAACCTTTTTGAGCAAATCCTTTGGAGAGATAATACATTGGCCCTCCCATTACAACCCCTTCTTTATCTACTTCACGGTATTTAACACCCAGAGTACATTCTGCAAATTTAGACGACATGCCTATTAGGCCGGCAATTATCATCCAGAAAGTTGCTCCGGGGCCGCCTAAGCTGATTGCTATAGCAACTCCCGCAATATTTCCTAAACCTACTGTTGCTGAAAGTGCGGTTGTCAGAGCCTGAAAATGAGAAACTTCACCTTTTTCGGTAGGGTCAGTATAGCGACCTCTTACAACATCAATGGCAAGCTTAAATTTTGTGATATTAATAAAACCAAAATAGCCGGTAAAAAAAATAGCACCTAAAACTAACCATACTAAAACAAATGGGACACTGACTTCATTAACAGAAAATGACCAAAAGACTATTGATTCCACCGTGGAAGTAAAAGGGCTTATGAAATCATCAATTCTTTGATCAAAATTTTTAACAACCTTAGATTCCTCTCCCTTAGCATTAAAGGAAAATGCCGGAAAAAAAAACAAAGATAAAAGAGTGCTTACTTTAGCCATTCATAAGGGTTTAATTATTCCAAAAATCAACGGTAATATCAATTGTTATCTAAAAAACAATGAATTACTTTTCTCTAAAATTGGATATATACTGTAAACGAATGCCTAAGTTAAAATTAAATGTTTTTTTAACAAAAAAAATTGCTGTATTTGAAGTTTTATTTTTTGCTAAAAATATTTTTACCCCAATTTTCTAATTCTTTTTCAGTCCATAATGAAGGGAAAAAGAGGATTCTTTGATGTCTTGGAGGCAAGTATTTTTGCCAATTTGTGCCACCCGTAGCTGAAATATCTTGTGGGTCTTTTTGTAGGTACCTTACGGCAGATTTATAATGCATGAGTGGCCATTCAATATTTGCTTTGAAATCAAACCTTTTTAAGGAATTTACCATTTCATCATCGGCATTTCCGGCTTCCTCTATTTTTTTAAATTGGGTATAGATGTTTTTCTCTTTATAGCGAACTGCCAAACGTCTGAACTCAGCTTCGTATTTTTCTTCAAATTGCTTTAAGGTAAGTGTTTTCTTTCCGGAGGATAATTCCGTAGCCCCTTGTTTCCAGTATAAATTTTGCAGTAATTCCTTAGTATCAGTAGATTTTTTTAAAGCCTTCCTTTGATTATACCGTACCAGATTAATTAAGTCAGTACTGCAGATTTCAATCATTCTGTATTGAGCAGACTGAAAGCCGCTTGCCGGTAACAATGCCATCCGAAATTTTAAGAACTCATCTTTATACATGCCTTCAATCATAATTTCAAATGATTGCGTTAAGGCATCCCAATAAGTATTTATTCGCCTGATTTGTTCTTTAAAGAACTCAGGATTTTTACTGCCCTTATTTTTTTCACAAATTTGAGTTTGTGCGTGAAGTATAAGCTGGAAGTGTAATTCAGTGATTTGATGGTATAAAATAAATATCTTTTCATCCGGAAATGTAGTACGTGGTTTCTGTAAGTTTAAAAGTACATCCAGGTGAATATAGTCCCAGTATTTTAAATAGTCTGTATGAATCAAACCATCTAAATACATGTCCATATTTTGCCCCATAGAGGCATACTTTTTTTCCAGTTGATTAAGTTTGTTTTTTATAGTATCCGATACATCCATGAGGTTATTTTAATAAAAAATATATATGTTTTCTCAATTTTATAAAAGTACAAAATTTTGAGAGGAAATTGTCAAAAAATTTGGGTATTCAAGCTTAAGTAAATTACTTATACAGAAATTTCAATATTCCCATTCCAATAAGTAAAAATGTAATACAGAGCACTAAATTTAAGAAAATATTGGATATGGCAAGCAGGTATTTTTCAAATTTGAATAGTTCTAATGTTTCAAAAGTAAATGCTGAGTAAGTAGAGAAGCCACCACAAAAACCGGTGATAAGCAGTAGTTTAATTGTTGGAGAAAAGTAATTGTTTTGTATGAAAAGGCCTAAAAAAATTCCCAGTAACAAAGAAGATAAAACATTTGAAGTAAGTGTATTTACCGGAAAATTCGTTAAATGGCTTATGTCAATTTTTGCAATGCTGTATCTTGCAATACTACCTAATCCACCTCCCAAAAAAACAGCTAAATAAGATTCCATATATTACGAATTAAGTCTGGCATTTTTCTTTTTAGCAATGTTATAAAGAATTTGTATGATTACAAAAACGGCTAAGAAATAACCTAAACTCAGGAATGTATATAATGGCTTCCATGATTCCGGGTAGTAGGTAGCAAATAGATAAACATAAATGACAGATAAGAAAGATATGAAGTTGAGAGCTATAGCTACTTGTTTTTCATTCATTCCGAGGTACACAAAGTGGTGAGTAATATGATCCCGGCCACCTACAAATGGAGACTGTCTTTTAGCAAGCCTTCTGATAGTCACTGTAGTTGTATCTATTAGAGGAACAATAAAAAGTAAAGCAGGCAACACAAATTGTATGAATTCAAAATAGCTGTCCGGAGAAGCTTTTACACCCCAGAACAATTCAATACTTATTGCGGCTAAAAAAACGCCTAAGAATTGGCTCCCACTGTCTCCCATATACATTTTTGAGGGATTCCAGTTATAGTAGAGGAAACCGGCTAAAGCACCTGCAACACCAAGCATAGGAATAGTCAGAATATGCGTAAAAAACACACCGCTTAGAGCAATTAAAATCAAACCGCCAATAATGATATTAAGCGAAATTGAGGCTGTGATAGCATCCATATTATCCAGCATATTAACTGAATTCATTAGTCCAACTATCCATAGAGTAGTAATAAAATAATTTATTTCTGCAATGGGAGTAACCGGTATTGAGAAACCAAATATGATAAGAATATTAGCACAGGCAAATTGACCGATAAACTTCACCAATGGATTAGTATTGTAAATATCATCTGCAAAACCTACCAGAAAACCAATAGTTACAGCACCTATAAGTCCCAGAAGCTTCCAGTTTAGGAAAAGGTTTTGCTCAATAAACAGGGGAAGGATAGACATAGTCATTAAAAACACAATAAAGAAGGAAATTCCTCCCCAAGCCGGCTTGGTAGTGGTTGCCCAGCGTATCTGTTCATTTTCAGTTACATCTCTTCTTCCGAGGTTTAAAGAAAAGCGTAAGAAGAGAAAATTTAAAAAACCCGAAAAAAGTGAAGCGATAACAAACATGAACAAATAGGACAAAGGAACTATTTCTTTTATTGACTCAAGCATTTCAAAATTAGGTTGATTAGTTTAGTTAACTTTTCTTTGTAAAAATTTTCCGGTACCAGGGTACGCTTTGTACAAGATCGTCGGAGTAATAACCATATCCATAACCTCCGGCGCCATAGCCATACCCATATCCGTACCCATATCCACCGTAACCATAGTAGTATCCGGAAACACCTCTTCCAACATCATTAAGTACTACAGACAGTTTATTTATATGATTTTCATCAATTAATTTATCAAGGTTTGAGATGAAATTTTTATTTGAATAATCAGCCCTTACAACATAGATAGGGTAGTTTGCTTTTTTTAATACTTCTAAAGCATCCGTTACAATTCCTACCGGCGGCGTATCAAAGACTATATAATCATATTCCTTTTTTAACTCTTCAATCAAGCTGTCAAACTGTTTTGAAAGAATCAATTCAGATGGATTGGGCGGGGGAGGGCCTGAAGTTAAGAAATCAAGATTTTTTGTGCCACTTTTATTCAGGCAGTCTTTCCAATTATCCTTTTCTATCAGAATAGTACTCATACCCTTTTCATTAGCAACATTAAAAGCTCGTGCTAATCTCGGGCGTCGCATATCCAAATCCAGAACAATTACCTTTTTTTCTAAGAAACACATGATTGCTGCAATGTTCAAAGCAATGAAAGTCTTACCCTCTCCGGAAATAGTTGAAGTTACAGCAATTGTTTTTGGTCCTTCAACATTTTCTATAAACTGCAGGTTTGCTCTTAAGGATCGGAATGCTTCAGATATCAGTGATTTAGGGTTTTGATCCACAACTACTTCAGAAGTTTGCATTTTCTTTTTGTGAGAAGGTATAGCGCCTAAAATAGCCACCTTGGAATTTCTTTTAATTTCATCCATAGAAATGATGGTATTATGCATCAGATATCTAAGAACAATAATAATAATTCCGGCAATTAATGATAAGATTATTCCCCCTGACCAAAGTAAAAGAGGATTGGGAAAGATTGGGTTTGATGGAACTCTGGGCTGTCTTAAGATTACAAAGTCAGAAACAATTCCTTCTTTCGCAATATTATACTCCGCTTGTTTGTCTAAAAGGACATTGAAAAAACGTTCTTTAATCTCGTATTGTCTGCTTAGTCTTGAAAACTCTGCTTCTTTTTCAGGAATATTTAATAAAGCCGATATATTTTGCTGATAGATTTTGTTGAAGTAAGCTTCCTGAAACTCGAGCATATCTCCCTGACCGGTGAAAAAGTTTTCAAATAACTCCCGCTTTAACATTTCAATATTTTCCTCAATCAGTAATACCTGGGGGTGATTAGATTTTACATTTAGTAAAAGTGCATTTTTTTCTTTTTCTAAATCTGAAATGGCTTCAAGATAATGAGTGTACTGTTCTAAGTTGGCAATATTTATACCTTTTGGAATAGATGATAAATCCTCTTGTCCGCTTATGTAGTTTTCCAACCATTCTATTGCCTGTAAGTTAAAACTTAACTCCAGCATCATATTTTCAACTCGGTTTAGACGACCCATTACCATTTGGACTTCATCTGTGGGGTTTAAATAGCGATTTTCAATTCTGAATTTTTTAATGGTATCCTGAAATTGCGCTAAATCATCACTAAAAACATCTATTTGATTGTTCAGGAAGTTAAGGATTTGAGATGCACTTTCCTGTTTCCTTTCCAAATCATAGTTAATATATTCTTTGGTTAGCGTTTCTACAATTTCTTTAGCTTTTTGAGGGTGATTGTCACTATATTTTATTTGTAATGTTTTAGTCCTTGGATTAATTGCTGAAACCTGAATATTTCTGGATACTCTGCTTATAAGCTGTTCTCTGTTTTCTAGAATAAAGAAATAAGGTTCACCCACGTGAGAATGAATCTGCTCTGCTGCGGATTCTGTAAGGCTGGCCTTTAAAATAAAATAGTTGTTTTCAAAAAAACGATCGAAGCTTAATGTTTCCCGTATCCGATTTCTATTAATTTCATATTCGAGTGTAAAAGTATTTCTGTCTATGATATTAATGTAAATCTCCCTTTCATATATAGCCGGGTCCTTAATTTCATCAATGGTAATTGTAAATGGTGAAGAACGATAAAGTTCAGAGTGTACTACCCGGGTTCTTCCCTCCTTAAAATATCTTACATCAAGTGGCAAATGTTCCAATGCTCTAGCAACTAATAAGCGCGAACGGATAATCTGAATTTCTCTGGATACATCATCGTCACCTCTGAGTAATTCATCAGTACCTAATATTTGAGCAGTTTTTTCTGTTTTTTGGATGATTTCAGAAGAAGTTTCATAGATGGGTTGGGTATACCTTAAAAATAGCCAAACAGATAAAACGGTGATAAATAGAATCAGCAGAAACCAACCAAAAGTTTTTCTAATAATGGAAACCAGAAGGCTTAGATTAAAATCTTTGCCTAAAAAATTCTGTAGTATACTTAATATGGAATTACCTCTGCTCAAGACTTAGTTTGTTACTAATAAATAGATGGTTAATAATGTGGTTGCCAAACTCAAAATAGGAGTAATTTCTCCTAAAATAGTTGCAAATGCAGGTCCGACTCTTCTCACAGGCTCAATGTATATAATGTCATTAGGTTTAATTATCAAATCTGCTGCAAGCCAGTTTTCAACCGTTGATAAATCAATTAATTTAATATTCATCTCTCCGTCTATTTCTCTCATAACTCTTATTCTGTGAGCTTTTACACCGGAAGGCATACCCCCGGCAAGTGCAATTACTTCAACGATGTTGGTTTCATCCCTTGGTAAATTAATAACAGTCGCATCGCCTCTTCCAAAATAAACAAAAGTTCTGTGATTCTCAATTTGTAATAAAACGAAAGGATCATTTAAATATTGACTGTAGGCTTCTTCTAGTTCTTTTTTTGCTTCCAGTTTTGTAAGTCCTTTAATTTCAAAAGTTCCAATTGATGGTAAATCAACCTTTCCATCGGGTCTTACAGTATAAGAAATGTTTTGTCTTGTCGGGGTAGTAGCACCTGTTCCACCAAAAATTTCTATGAGTTGCTGTCCTTTTCTAGTATAAACACTCATTGAAAATATATCCCCTGATTGAAAGGTATATGAAGACTTTACAGTGTCTGCAGGCAATGCGGGCTCTATTTCATCACCGGTTCTCCACATTTCATTTGGGTAGAAAACCTTACAGGATGAAATTGTAGTTAAAACAATTACACTAACAAAAATTAATTGAATAGCTGATTTTAGCCACGTTTTTTTCACCATACAAATTTCTAATTGAACATCAAAACTAATAAAAATACCTTTAGTATGAGCAGATGTAGTATGCTATTATAGCTTTTTTAAGTATTTAGTTAGTTCAATTTTGTTGCGTAGACTTTTTTCGTCTTAGGTTTTGCTTCTAATTGCTTTGTATAAACCACTTTACCGGGTGTTTTTTCGTTTAGCCACTTATAGTATAAATCGCGTAAAGTGTCTACCATTCTATGGTGATCCCATCTTTCAGATGCAAATTCACAACCTTTTATTCCAAAGGTTTCTCTTTTTTGGTCATCTGATATAAGTTCAGCTGCATATTTAACCAATGTGTTTACATCATACTGCTTAGAAATATAACCGGTCTTTCCATGGTCAATGATTTCATGAATTCCCTCTACTTCAAAACAAACTACGGGAAGTTTACTTAAATAAGACTCAACTACTACCCGTGGCAAACCTTCACTCAATGAAGTGTGGAAGTACAAGTCTGACATGCCATACAACTGAGGAATATTGTCGCAATACCCGTAAAATATAATATTGTTTTCTAAACCGGCTTCTTTTACCTGTTTTACATAATCTTCTTTTAGTTCGCCTTCACCTGCTAATAATAATTTTACATTTGGAAATTTTTGAACCAATTGCTCCATTGCTTGAATGGCATATTTTTGTCCTTTGTTTCTGGTTAATCTGCCCACGTTTGTAAGTAAAAAGTCAGTATCGCTAACACCGATTTCATTTCTTAAACGGCTTCTTTCTTCTTTGCTTAACAAAGCGCCTTGTTTAAATTTCTCTACTTCAATGCCACTGTAGACAACCTCATAGGGGATTTTATTTCCAACATTGTGCTCGTGATAGATATCGACTACATTTTGCCCAACTGCAATTATCTTATCAGCAGCGCCGATAGTTGTTTTTTCAATGTAGTAAAAAAACTTTTTCTTCCATTTGCTAAATGGCATTTTGAAGTTCACACCATGAAGACCGAAAATGATGACCGGTGTGCCGGCTAATTTTGCCGCTAATCTGGTTACAACACTGGCTTTGGATTCATGTGTATGGACAATATCGTATTTTTCCTTTTTTATAAGCTTATAAAAATAATAGACAGCTTTTAAGTCTTTAAAAAGGTTGATTGGTCTGACTAAATCATTACACTGGTGAAATGTAATTCCTTCCATATTTTCAAAATGATTTTGATATATTTCATCACCGACGGCAATATGCATATCAAATTCATCTTTAAGTCCATTTATAGTGTGATAAACATTTAAATCTGCACCTCCGCCCTTACAGAACCAAGTCATTGTGTGCAACACTTTAAGTTTCTTACCCATATCCTTTTTATTTTAAGCCTGCAAAGGTAATAAATTAATTAATCTTAACATAAAGAGAATCTTAGCTTATGCTTTTTAGCAAATTTGATAATAATTGCAAGCAATGCATAATAAAGAGAAGCTCAATATTCAGCTTTTTAATTTATTTAACCTTGACGTTTAATTAATTTAATAATGGGTAGAATTATTATCGAATATAGAGGATTGAGTTTTAAGAAATATTCATTGAATATTTGTAAATTAGAATTTTTTATTCAAATTGGCAATTCAATTTAACATTTTATGCCTAAACATAAAGGTATATCTTTTTTACTAATAAGCTGTTTTTTCCTGTGCTTTTTTTCATTGGAGGCACATGAACACCCTATAGATGATGCTCCGGGAGAAATTCGATTCATTGAAAATAAAGGTCAGTGGCCGGAAGATTTTAGTTATAAAATCCCATTACAGGGTGGTGCCGTATTTATTGAAAGAGACAGATTTGTTTTTTCATTTTTACATCCGGACGATTTACATGAAATACATGACATAAAGCATCAGAGCGATGTACCTGACGTTTCCCGAATTATGGATTTAAAAGTTAACGGACATGCATATTATCATCAATTTATTGGTGTTAATGAAGAAGTTTCTCTTGAGGGTGGAGGTCAGCTGCCGGATTATAAAAATTACTTTTTAGGCAATGATAAATCAAACTGGGTTAGTGATGTAAAATCGTATGGAAGGGTTTTATATAAAGATATTTATGATAATATTGACCTTAGTATATACGCTAAAGAATGTCCGTTGCATGGTGGTCAGCACTTGAAATATGATTTTATTGTAGAAGCCGGAGCAGATCCGTCTAATATTAACTGGCAATATGAAGGTCCCAATGAAGTGACTATCCTAAAAAATGGTTCGCTTTTTATTGAGACGGGGGTGAGAAATGTGACTGAATTAAAACCTTTTGCTTTTCAAGTAATTGATAATGATACGGTTGAGGTTCCCTGTTTTTTTGCTCAAAAAAGTGACGGGACTTTTTATTTTGATTTACCGGACGGTTATGACTTAGA
Organism: Chitinophagaceae bacterium; assembly: GCA_007695095.1. NCBI lineage: Bacteria > Pseudomonadati > Bacteroidota > Chitinophagia > Chitinophagales > Chitinophagaceae > Chitinophagaceae bacterium. The sequence continues at coordinate 9,944 of REEL01000153.1, forward strand.
TAAGGAATTGATAATTGACCCGGAATTGATTTTTTCAACTTTTACCGGATCCTCAGCAGATAACTGGGGATATACAGCCACCTATGATAGTGCCGGTTTTTTTTATGCCGGGGGAATTGTTCGGGATGATGGGGTTTATCCAACAACTCCGGGAGCATTTCAGGCTAATTTTGCCGGAGGGACAGGAGTGATGAATTGGGATATAGCCATATCAAAGTTTTCACCTGATGGAAGTTCCCTTATTTTTTCTACTTATTTCGGAGGTAGTTTTAATGAAATCCCTCAGAGTATTATTGTAAACAGCCAAAATGAATTGGTTGTATATGGCTCTACCGGTTCTTCAGATTTCCCTGTAACCCAGAATGCTTATGATACCATTTTTAAAGGAGGGGATACCATTCTGGTCACATTTGTAGTCTTGTTTCCGGATGGGTCGGATATTTTTGTCAGTCGTTTTTCTGAAGATGGTACTTCATTAATTGGTTCAACTTTTATAAGTGGTACCGACAATGACGGATTAAATTTAGCTGACCAGACAGGCACGCTGCATTATAATTACGGAGATCATGCAAGGGGTGAAGTGATACTAGACTCTTTGGATAATATTTACATAGCTTCAACTACTCAATCTTCTGATTTTCCTGTTACAAGCGGGAGTTTTCAAACTTCCTATAGCGGAGGGCAAAAGGGAGTTGTTTTCAAAGTGTCCCCTGATATAACAGATTTAGTATGGTCATCCTACATTGGGGGCAGTGGTAATGACGCAGCTTATACAATCAAGGTAGGTGATGACGGAGATATTTTTATTGCAGGAGGTACTACAAGTATAGATTTTCCAACGACTGACTCAGCTTTAATAGAAGTGTATCCGGGTGGTGTAACCAGTGGATTTGTTTCTAGAATTTCAAATGATGGTTCTTCACTACTGAAAAGCAGTTATCTGGGGACTTCTGCTTATGATCAGGCATATTTTCTTCAATTAGATAGCAGGGGGAGAGTATATCTATTAGGCCAATCAACCGGAAATTACCCTGTTAGCGGACAGGTTTATAATAATCCTAATAGCGGACAATTTATACATGCCCTGAATGCTGATTTAGATTCGACATATTTTTCGACTGTTTTTGGGAATGGTACCGGCTTGGTGAATATTTCACCTACTGCCTTTTTAGTGGACAATTGTGATAATATTTATGTTTCCGGATGGGGAGGACCCTTAGTAAATTATGCTTATACCGGGAACCTACTAAATATGCCAATAACTTCAGATGCTTTTCAGTCATCTATGGTTAGTTCTACCGGCTTTTATTTTTTTATTTTAAGTCCCATGGCTGAATCTCTTATATACGCGACCTATTTTTCCGGAAATTCAGTTGTCAGTCGAGAGCATGTTGATGGGGGTACAAGTCGATTTGATGAAAATGGGATAATTTATCAGGCGGTTTGCTCAGATTGTGCTACAAACAATGCCTTTCCGACTACACCGGATGTATGGTCAAACAATAATCCAAGTAATAATTGCAACCTTGGAGCTATTAAGTTTCAGTTTAACATATCTAATATTGAAGTTGATGTGGAAGCGCTTCCTTCAACTATTGGATGTGCTCCATTTACTGTGGAGTTTAATCCTAACAGCATAAATGCTACGCATTACTTTTGGGATTTTGGTGATGGAAACCTTTCTACGGATACTTTTCCTCAACATACTTATGTAGACGAAGGTATTTATGAAGTTATGCTAATAGGTGTTGACAGTAATTTATGTGCGGGTATATACAGGACAGATACATCTTATCTTACTATAGTTGTAGAGGATGATTTTGTAACAGCGGATTTTGTACCGGATGTAGTTTCGGATTGTGGAGATTATATTGTAGAGTTTCAAAACCAAAGCTTTAATGCAACGCAATTTGAATGGGATTTTGGAGACGGGAATACTTCTGTTGCTGAAAATCCGGTACATCAATTTTCTGAAGCCGGGTTATATAATGTTAGTTTGGTCGTCAACAATCCCAATGCCTGCCGAAGTATTGACAGCTTTAGTATTGAATTGGAATTTTTACCGGAAATGCAATTGGCCATTAATGCTCCTGATAGCTTACTTTGCGCTCCCGCATTGTTGGAGTTGGAAGGAGATACTGCTTTTACGGACAGTTTTCTTTGGGTTTTTGATGATGGGACAACTTCAACGGATCTAAACCCGCAACTTATTATTAATGAGCCGGGATTTTATGAAATTTTACTAATAGGATTTGGAAGTAATGTTTGTAATCCTTCAGACACTGCAGCGATTCAAGTTTTTTTAGCAGAAGATTCTATAAGAGCTGATTTTAGTTCTGTAACTATTACTGATTGTGGCATTCTAGAAGTTAACTTACAAAATACCTCTTTTGGTTATACGGATTTAAACTGGTTTGTAAATGGGAATTTTGTGTCATCTCAGGAACAAATACAATTACAGGAAAGCGAAGAGGGGCTTTATCTGGTAGATTTAATCGTACAAAATAGCGCTTGTTTACTGACAGACACAATATCTGCTGTTTTTGAATTGTTACCGGAAGTACAAGCTTTGGGCGACACCATTATAAGTTGTGAACCTTTGTCTGAAGCAATTACAGGCAGTGCTATAAATCCGGAATCTTATCAATGGATTTACGATGATGAAATAGCTTCAGAAAATCAGCAAATAGCTGTTAATTTATCCGCCGGAATTTATGAGTATTTTTTAGTTGCTTCAAATCCACAAACTTGTAACCTGACTGATACTGCATCATATATCTTTATTTCCAATTCACTAGCTGAAGCTTCCTTTCAGATAGATTCAAATGTAACTTTTATATTTGAAGATGTCAATTTAGAAAATTTATCAGATCAGGATTTGTTTTTTCAATGGAATTTGGATGGTTCATTTTATTCTAATGAAAGAGATTTAGTTCTGAATTTTAGTGAAACCGGGGAATATGAAATTTGCTTACAGGCAAATAATGACAACGACTGTCCTACAGAGGTGTGTGAAAATATTTTAGTGATATTTGAAAAAGCTGTTGGAGTGCCATCTGCATTTACCCCAAATGGGGACGGAGTGAATGATATTTTATATGTAAGAGGTTATGGATTTGAAGAATTGCTATTTAGAGTTTACAATAGATGGGGTGAAAGAGTTTTTGAATCTACAAATCAGGATATTGGCTGGGACGGGACTTACAAAGGCGAACCACAGGAACAGGAAGTGTATGTATACACTGTAGAAGTGAGTTATTTGGATGGAAGTCAACAAAAATTATCAGGACAAGTGACACTTATAAGATAGGAAATGAAAAATTAAACAGAGATAAATGAAAATTGGGATTAAAATTGGAATATTGTTGCTCTTATTGAGATTTACAGCCTTTGATATAAAGGCTCAGGATATCCATTTTTCTCAATTTTATGCTGCTGAGCCTATGCTTACACCTACCGGAGTAATGCAGGATGCCGATTATTTTATAGGTATAAATTATAAAAATCAATGGGGATGGGCTTCAAGTATAAGTAACTATACTTACAGGACATTAGCCTTAAGCGGAGGATCCAAAGTGTCATTAGATTTAATTCCTGCCGGAGATCAACTTTGGTTAGGCGGATATATACTTCGCGATGTAGCCGGTGACGGGAGTCTGACTTTTAACAGATTGAATTTGAATATTGCATACTCCAGGTCTTTGGACAGGTTTAACAGGTTTAGACTAACTGCCGGCTTTGGGTCGGCTGTAGTGCAAAGAAGTATAGATACTGATAAGTTTACTTTTGATAACCAGTGGGATAACGATCCGGGTATTTTTGATACGAATATCCCAAGTGGTGAGACTTTTGACAGTGAAAGGTATATATATCCGGACCTTTCAGCTTCTTTGCGTTTTTCTTATGAAAGTGAAAATCAAAATGCTTTTGAATTAGGTGCAGCTTTACGCCATATAAACAGACCCGGAGATTCGTTTTTGAGAAGTGAAAACAAAATAGGGTTAAGGCTGAATAACTATTTACATGCATTGTACAATATTAATGAGGATATAAAATTATATCCATCCCTTTACTTTGCTACACAAAAGAAAGCTTCAGAATGGGTTGGAGGAATGAATGCAGGCTTTAAAGTTGCTCAGGGAAGCCAGTTTGAAGGTGAATTACTTACCGGACTTTGGTATAGGGTTTCAGATGCACTTATTCCTGCAGTTGGTTATGTTTGGGAAGAATGGCAGGCCATTTTAAGTTATGACATAAACGTTTCCGGTTTGAGTAGTTACAGCAATTACAGAGGAGGGATAGAACTCTCATTGTACTATCGAGGCTTTGTGCAGAGAGAAAGTGATATCATAAGGATTCCATGTCCGAGGCTATGAATTATTTTATGCTTTTATTTTGTCTTTTTGAAATCTCTTTAGCGGAGCATTTTTTTCTATATACTCAATGATTTTTGTGGCAATATCAATTCCGGTTGCCTTTTCAATTCCTTCCAGACCGGGAGAAGAGTTTACTTCCATAACCAGTGGTCCGCGGGAAGACTGAAGCATATCAACACCGGCTACTCCAAGACCTAAAGTTTTAACCGCTTTTAGAGCTGTTGATTTTTCTGCTCTGCTTAACTTTATCAATTCAGCTTTTCCGCCTCTGTGCAGATTTGAACGAAAATCACCTTCTTTCCCTTGTCTTTTCATTGCTCCGATAACTTCACCGTCAACCACAAAAGCCCGGATATCTGCTCCACCGGCTTCTTTGATAAATTCTTGTACTATGATGCGGGCTTTTAGACCATGGAAAGCTTCAATTACAGAAACAGCTGCTTTTTTATTCTCTGCCAGGACTACACCTATGCCCTGCGTGCCTTCCAATAGTTTAATAATTAAAGGAGCACCTCCAACTCGCTGGATTAGAGACTCGGTATCTTTGGAGCCAAAAGTAAAAGCTGTTTTCGGCATATCAACCCCGGCTCTTGATAAAACCTGCAGACTCCTTAACTTATCTCGGGAGCGAACCAAAGCCTGAGATTCAACGGCGGTGAAGGTTTTCATCATTTCAAATTGTCGGATTACAGCTGCCCCATAAAATGTAATTGAGGCTCCAATTCTAGGAATTATAGCATCTACATCCAGTACTTCTTTACCGTTAAAATGAACAGCCGGCTGTTTCTTTTGTATCATTAAGTCCAGACTGGTAGGATTATAAACCACAGGCTCATGACCTCTTTCCAGGCAAGCCTCATATAGTCTTTTTGTAGAATAAATTTTTAATCCCCGGGATAGAATAGCTATTTTCATAAACTGTTTGTTTAGCAAAGGCGCAAGTAACATTATACACTTCAAAAAAAACCTATTTTAACGAGTTATTTTAGTTTAACAGGTATTTTTTATTTTTTATTTTTTTAATCTTTAGATTTATTAATTTCAAATTATTAACTTTAAGGCTGAAAATCAAAAGTATATGATACAAAAAATATTTCTCACTACATTGTTTTTATTTACAATTATTAGCCTGAAAAGCCAGGTTACATATGACAGAGTTTATAATTTACTGCAGGCGCAGTGTTCCTCTTGTCATAATAATGTAAATACAGCCCCTTTTTTAGATTTTACCATGTCTAAATCAGATGTGTATAGCTTAATCATCGGAAAAACACCTGTAAATCCTGTTGCTGCAGCAAAAGGTGATGAATTGATATATAGAGGATATCCTGAAAAAAGTTTCTTACTAAGAAAGATAAACAAAAATCTGGGTCCTAATTTGGGACTATCAGCCGGAGAAGGAAGCATGATGCCTAATCCGAACGCTCCTATACCCGATCATGAAGTGGAGATTATCAGGCAATGGATTTTAAATGGAGCTCCACAAAGTGGAAATGTAGTAAATCAATCTGCAATTGAATCATATTATAATGATGGTGGTTTGCAAATAGCAAACATCCCTAATCCTCCGGATCCGTCTGAAGGCTTTCAACTACATTTTGGACCAATATTTCTTGAGCCACTTCAGGAAGTTGAGTTTTTCAAAAAGCATGAACTTTGGAATGATGAGCCTATGGAGGTGAATCGTATAGATGTGTTTATGAACTGGCAATCGCATCACTTTTTATTATACAAATTTAAGGAAGGGCAAGCACCAAATAGCGCCTGGCTCAGACCGGTTAATATGAGTAATGTTCTGAGTTCTGATAAAAATGTTGTGACACAGTGGCAATACTCAAATGATATAAGGTTACCGGAAAAAACTGCTTTTTTCTGGGGAGAAAATACAGCTTTGGATTTTAACTATCATATCTTAAACTATAGTACAGATGAAATTTTGAAGGCCGAAATCTATATGAATGTTTATACACAGCCAAGTGGAACAGCAGAAGTAGAAATGCTTACACAATACAGGCATTATCCGGTTATGCAGTTTATAATACCTCCGGGAGAAACTACATTTAGTGAGCCGATTTACAGCCCTACAAATACTGACACTTCTTATATTTGGAAAATAACTTCACATACACATAAGTTTGGAACGGCCTATAATGTTTTTGCCAGAAACCCTGACGGAACAAGAGGGGATACATTATATAATGGAAATTATGATGTTGATTATGTAGAAGACTTAGGTTTTTATAATTGGGAGCACCCGCCAATCAGATATTTCTCTCCTTTAAAGCCTATTGCTAACAATAATGGATTAATACATGAGGCCACTTTTAATAACTATTCCGGGAATACGGTTACTTTTGGACTTACTACCGATGATGAAATGATGTTATTGATTTATCAATATACAGAAAGTATGCCATCTGAGGATGAAGAGGTCGTTTCTGCTGAATATTTAGAAAAAGACAATTTTGTTACTTTGGAATTCAATCCGGTTAATAATTATATTAGTCTGAATTTTGAAAGAAATTTTGAGACCATGGAAATAGAATTATATAATTCTGCGGGTCAGAGAGTACTGAAAGAATTTCATGCTGAAACCTTCAAAGGCTCAAATATTCTTATTAATCTTGAGAAATTTCAGTTACCTTCCGGTAAGTATCATTTGCACCTTAGTTCCGGAAATGAACATAGCCGAATACCGATTATAAAGATTTAATTCTTATAGTGAAAAAAGCGACAACTTTTTCTCTACAAAGTTGTTTACAGGTAAATCAAAAAAACTTTTTAAAAAGCTGATTTTTTTGTATTTTAGCAGGAATTTTAATATATACAATAAATTTAAATAAGATAACGAAATATGGCAAATTTGAAAGAGAAATTCTCTAGTGTTGCACTACCTATGGCAGATGAAGTGAAAAAGATGCTTAAAGAGCATGGAGATATTGAATTGGGTACAGTTACTATAGCTCAGGCATATGGTGGTATGAGAGGAGTAAAAGCATTAATTACAGAGACATCGCAATTAGACCCTGAAGAAGGAATCCGTTTTAGGGGGTATACAATTCCTGAGTTGAGAGAAAAGCTTCCTAAAGCTCCGGGTGGAGTAGAACCACTTCCGGAAGGAATATTTTATCTAATGCTGGTTGGTGAATTGCCAACAGTAGAAGATGTAAGAGCTCTTACAAAAGAATGGGTAAGTCGTTCAGATGTTCCTCAGCATGTTTTCACTACTTTGGATAATCTGCCTATAGACACTCACCCAATGACTCAGTTTAGCATTGCGGTCTTAGCTTTACAAACACTGTCAGAATTTGCCAAAGCATACAGAGAAGGAATTAATAAAAAAGAATATTGGGATCCGACTTATGAGGATGTGATGAATCTGATAGCTAAATTGCCTCGGATTGCCGCTTATATATATAGAAGAACCTATCACAATAATAACCACATAGAACCGGATAACAGCCTTGACTGGGCTGCGAATTTTGCGCATATGTTAGGCTTTCAATCTGAAGATTTTAAAAGATTGATGAGGTTGTATTTAACAATTCATGTTGACCATGAAGGTGGAAATGTTTCTGCACATACAACTCATTTAGTAGGTTCAGCTTTAAGTGACGCATACTATTCTTTTTCAGCAGGTATGAATGGCTTGGCAGGACCGCTTCACGGACTTGCAAACCAGGAGGTTATTCGTTGGATACTGGATATGAAAGAAGAACTTGGAGGAGGAAACCCAAGCAAAGAAGAAGTGGCAAACTATGTTAAGAAAACTTTAGATTCCGGAAAAGTTATCCCTGGATTCGGACATGCCGTGTTAAGAAAAACAGATCCAAGGTATACAGCTCAAAAAGAATTTGCTGAAAAGTATCTTGCAGATGACGAATTGGTTCAAATTGTGTGGAAGTTACTCGAAGTAGTGCCGCCTATCTTAAAAGATACCGGAAAAGTGAAAAATCCATGGCCAAACGTAGATGCTCATTCAGGAGCTTTATTACTTCACTACGGATTGAAAGAGTATGATTTTTATACCGTTTTATTCGGAGTGTCGAGAGCTTTAGGAGTTTTATCGTCATTATGTTGGGACAGAGCATTCGGTTTACCGATTGAGAGACCTAAGTCTTTGACGACTGAGACAATAAAAGAAATTATTAAAAACTCTGCATCGAAATAATATAGAGCTTAGTTGATCCTTTGTTCAGCAGATTAGTCTCATTTTTTTAAAAATGCGATTAATCTGCTTTTTTTTTAGAAACCACCTATAAATCTTAATAATTTCACCGGTTGATCGTGATATTTCAATTGAGCTCTTCCGGTCAAGATTTTCATTTTTGCTTTGTTTTTCATTTCTTCACTTCTGATGACAGTTGACCAGACATATAAAAGTCTTCCTTTTATAAGATTTACTTTTCCTCTTGTTTTAATCGTAGTCATTTGCTTAAGGGTTTGAGTTTGATTATTATACGTTGAATAATAAAATATGTTACGGAAAGTTGAAAGACCCAAGAGCCTAAATTTCAAGAATTCAAAAATTTAAAGGCAGCAATTTTGTTAGCCCGCTCTTAAAAGGAAAAACCTTAAAAAATTCCGTCATTATGAGCGCGACTACCATAAATATTGGATTTTGTGCATGCGCCCAAGTCGCGTGTAATAATCTCCTGAATAGAAAGAGTTAGAAATGGAAAATACGGTGCGCAAGACCCAAGGGAGAAAGTAGGCAGGAGGCAGCGGCAGTAGGCAGTGAAAGAAGACCCAAGAGACCAAGACCCAAGTGCCCAAATTCCAAGAAAGAAAAATGTCAAAATTATGATGGAAAATGGAAAATGGAAAATGTTGTGAGAGATCTCCCAATCAATCCGGAGATGCTTCCTAACGTCAGCATGACAGAAAAGATGAGGGTTTTTCTTATTAATAAAAGAGTTAGAAAGGGCTTGATAAAACTTTTTGAAACCCCCTGCCCCCAATCAGGAGATTGTCACACTTCAAGCATGCCCGCAAGGCTTCCCTCTTGAAGCTCACAATGACGGTGGGGAGTGAGGCTGTTCTTTGTCCATTTTCTTCTCAAAGTCTAAGCGTTCCGGTTTTCTTGTTTTATTGGACAATCCCTCAAGGCCC
>REEL01000154.1 GCA_007695095.1 Chitinophagaceae bacterium
GCGTTCCGGTTTTCTTGTTTTATTGGACAATCCCTCAAGGCCCGATTAACAGCACGTCAGGCTTTTGTATTTATATTTTAGATAAACTTTAAGCTGAAAGACCATAAAGAAGAATTCAGCCGCGATTTTTTTGTTAACCCTTTTTTTCTAAAAAAAAGGTTAGAAAGGTATTTTTAATGAAAAAATTATGATGGCAAATGTGGGAGCTCTTTAACCTCGTTTGTCACTCTGGGTGGCAACGAAGAGTCTCCTAATAAATAAAGAAACCGCTTTCGCTTTGCGTTTCGCGAGCGTAAGTGTTGAACAGCCTCCGGCTGATGTTCTATGTTGTAATTCTAATTCGGTAGAGTGTTAATTGTTAAGCTCTTTTACGCTCATTTTCCTTGAGCTTTATCTTTCTCATACGGATGGCTTTTGGAGTAACCTCAACATACTCGTCACCGGCTATATATTCCAGACATTCCTCTAAAGACATTTTTATTTTGGGTGCAATTTTAACATTATCATCACTTCCGGAAGCTCTTACGTTTGTAAGCTTTTTTCCTTTAATGATGTTAATTACAAGATCAGTATTTCTGATGTGTTCTCCCAAAATCTGACCTTCATAGATATCTTCACCCGGATCTACAAAAAACTTACCTCTGTCCTGAAGTTTGTCGATGCTATATGCAGTAGTTGTGCCGGTTTCCATGGAAACTAAAACACCATTTAAGCGACCGGGAACATCTCCTTTAAGCGGCTCATATTGTTCAAATCTGTGGGCAATAACTGCTTCCCCGGCTGTAGAGGATAACATTTGATTTCTCAAGCCCATTAAGCTCCTGGAAGGGATAGAAAACTCAAGGTGAGTATATTCGTCTTTGGTAGTCATATTTATCAAATCACCTTTTCTTTTCGTAACAATTTCAATGGCTTTTCCTGAAAAGCTTTCCGGCAAGTCAATGGTTAATACTTCAATGGGCTCATGTTTTACTCCGTCAATTTCTTTTATAATAACTTTTGGCTGACCCACTTGTAATTCATAGCCTTCTCTTCTCATGGTTTCAATCAAAATTGACAAGTGAAGAATTCCCCTGCCGTGAACAATGAAATTGTCAGGAGAGTCTGTTTCCTCAACTTTAAGGGCTAAGTTTTTTTCCGTTTCTTTTAACAGACGGTCTCTGATATGTCTTGAAGTAACAAATTTACCATCCTTTCCAAAGAATGGAGAGTTATTGATAGTAAACAACATACTCATAGTTGGTTCATCTATGTGAATCGGTGGCAATGCCTCAGGAGATTCAAAATCCGCTATGGTGTCACCAATTTCAAAGCCTTCTAAACCATTTATAGCAACAATTTCTCCGGCAGAAACTTCGCTTTCTCTCACTCTGCCAAGGCCTTCAAAAATAAATAATTCCTTTACTCTGGACTTTTTAATATTTCCATTTCTATCAATTACAGAAACAGCCTGATTTTCTGCTAAGTTGCCTCTTAATACTTTCCCAATAGCAATTCTTCCGGTATAAGAAGAGTAGTCTAAAGATGTAATTTGTATTTGCAGCGTTCCTTCCTTTGCCTTAGGTTCAGGAACATAGTCAATAATCGTTTCGAGTAAATCTTCTACAGAATTTTTCTTTACTGCCAGGTCATTTGTCATCCAGCCTTGTAATGAAGAACCGTAAACAACCGGAAAGCTCAATTGCTCTTCAGATGCATCCAGTTTATAAAATAAATCAAAAACCATTTCGTGAACTTCATCCGGACGGCAATTTGGCTTATCTACTTTATTAATAACCACGATTGGTTTTAAATTTAGTTCAAGTGCTTTTTTAAGTACAAATCTGGTTTGAGGCATTGGGCCTTCAAATGCATCTACCAATAATAAAACGCCGTCAGCCATTTTCAAAACTCTTTCTACCTCACCACCAAAATCAGCGTGACCGGGAGTGTCAATTATGTTGATTTTAAAGTCTTTAAAACGAACAGCAACATTCTTAGAAACTATCGTAATCCCCCTTTCTCTTTCAAGTTCATTACTGTCTAAAATCAACTCTTTTTTCTCTTCGTGTTCTTTGAACAACTTTGACTGATATAGCATTGCGTCAACTAAAGTTGTCTTCCCGTGATCTACGTGAGCTATAATAGCTATGTTTCTGATTTTTTGCTTCACCTTTTTTGAATTTGGGCGCAAAGTTACAGCTAAATACTTAGATTATAATCAGTAGCTTCCTTTTTAATTTTATGCTAAATTTTTAAAAAGCTGATAAACAGTCATTTGAGAAAATGTTGTGCTTTTTGTTTTTAGAAAAAAATCTATGAATAGTCGGTAATCACAAAGATTACAGTAAATTTAAAGTACTTAAAAAGACAATCTATGTCTCAAAGAATTCAGAAGTCCTTATTTTTATGAAAACTTATGGTAGTGAAATTTACGAAACATAACTTAGGAAAATTTGAGCAAATCCTTAAAAATAGCGGTTACATTATCCGCTATGAAAAAGGCAGTTTTAATGCGGGCTATTGTATTTTAGAAAACAAAAAAATAATTGTTATCAATAAGTTTTATTCAACAGAAGCCCGAATAAATTGTATTTTAGACATCATTGATAATATGGGTATAGATGAAATTATCAGCCTTGATGCTGATAGAAAATGGCTGGGAGCCTGGTTGAAAGTTAAACGGGAAGCCACTAAAGAATAATCCCTTTTTGATTTATTGATAATTCATGAATTCGGACAAAAAATTGATAACTATAACTTTTTTAGGAACAGGTACTTCTCAGGGTGTTCCTGTGATTGGTTGTGATTGTGAGGTATGTAATTCAGCAGATAAAAAAGATAAGCGATTACGTACATCCATTAATATTCAAAGTGAGCAAACTACTTTAAATATAGATTGCGGACCGGATTTTCGTTATCAAATGCTAAAAAACAAAATTAAAAAGATGGATGCCGTGCTTTTTACCCACGGTCATAAAGATCATACCGGCGGACTGGATGATATTCGTGCTTTTAATTTTTTACAAAAACAGGATATGCTTGTCTTTGCAGATAATGACACAGAAATCACTATTAAAAAGCAATATGATTATATTTTTCAAAACCATCCTTATCCGGGTGTGCCCAAAGTCAAAATTCATCATTTTGAAAATAAACTCTTTGAAATTAATGAGTTAGAAATACTACCTATACTGGTTTACCATTATAAAATGCCGGTATTCGGTTTTCGACTAAATGACTTCACATACATCACTGATGCAAATCACATTCCCGAGAAAGAGTATGAAAAAATAAGAGGTACTAAAACTTTAGTGTTAAATGCGCTCAGAAAAGAAAAACATATTTCTCATTTTACCCTGGAAGAAGCTATTGAAATTATTAAAGACATTAAACCCGAAAAGGCCTATTTAACACATATCAGTCATCAATTAGGTAAACATGCTGATGTGGAAAAAGAATTACCTGAAAATGTTTCGCTTGCTTATGACGGATTAAAAATTCAAATAAACTAAGCCTGTTTAATTTCTCAGTATATTAAGTATCCGCCTGTTATCTGTTTTTAAACGAATGTTCTCAATAACATTTGAAACAAGTTCAACGATTTGTTCGGAATCTTCCATTGAAATCTTAACATCTTTAAAAGGAGCATCGTCTTTAATTTCTTCACCGGTGATTCTTTTTCTGTTAATATCTCTTAAGTCTCTCAGTAATTCTGCGGCTCTCACTCTGGTCCGGCTTCCTTCACTTTCTGTTATAATATTTTCTATTTGAGGCATGGCAGCTCTCACTCTTGCAAAACTACTGCCCAGCAAGTATTTATTATATGAAGCCAATAATGAACCCTGTGAACGAAAGCTAAGTCTGTTTAGATTTCGTTGAAAAAATATCTGAGCTTCCGGTATAAAAGATTTTGATAACACTTCACCTATGGCCGATATCAAATCCGGATTGTTTGTTTCCAGATTGTTTAAAACGAAATCAATGGCCGTTTCTGCATTAAAATCATACAAATTTCTTAGCGCAACCGCTTTAACCATGTATGATTCAACATTCATTAAGTCTCCCAACATTGAGATCGTTTCACGGTCACCAAAGTCTTTGAAAATTCGTTCTAAAGCAGCTGCACGCACTCTGTTTTCGGGGTCATTATTATAGAGGTCAATTAATTTATTTTTGAAAGAAGACTTCAGGTTTTCCAGTTCGGTTAAAGGAATACGTTCAATTGCCTGATTCCTGATATACCAATGCTTGTCGTCCAGAGTTTTCGAAATTTCACGGAATACTGTGCGCGAGGTTTTAATATCCTGAACTGAAGCCAAAAGACTGTCAAATGCATTTAAGCGGTGAAAAAAATGTTCTGAGCTTTTCAGTTGTTCATAGAGCTGACTTTCACTTTTTCCTTTTTCCAGAATTTCAGCCAGAAGAATTTGCTCCGGATCTGCTAAAATCAATTTCGGTTCACTTTCAAGCTCCCAATCAAAATCATGATACATCTTTTTAACGTTAAAAGTTTTTTCTAACCATTCGTTTTCAGTGGTTAAGACTTTGAATGTTATCGGAAAATGAAAAACAGGAATGTCATTTTCAAAATTTTGAATCTGGTTAATTTTTATGTTTAATTGTCTGCTAGTGGTATCAAACGCATAATTTACATCCAAAACGGGATGACCGGCAGATAAAAACCACTGATTAAAAAAACGATTTAAATCGATACCACTTACATCTTCAAGAGCTAATCTCAGGTGATGCACTTCAACAGCTTCTAAAGCATTTTTTGTTAAATATTCCTGTAACCCAAGAAAAAAAGCTTCGTCTCCAATTTTGTTTCTCAACATGTGCAAAACAAGTCCGCCCTTTTGATAGGAATGCCGGTCAAACATTTCCAAAGGGTCGTTATACTGAAACCTGATTAAAGAGTTAATTCGGGAGCGGGCTTCGGATAAATAGGCTCTTCGGTTAAAATGTAATTTATACTGACTTCTTTCTTTGCCATATTTGTAATCAGCCCACAGGTATTCACTGTAAGTCGCAAAACCTTCATTTAATACTAAGTTTGACCAGGATTCGCAGGTTACATAATTGCCAAACCAATGGTGAGCCAGTTCGTGAGCAATGATTCTCTCAAAGTTTCTGTCTTTAAGTTCCGTTTCTGTTCTTTGGACTAAGTCCATGTATACAGAGGCTGAAGTGTTTTCCATTGCGCCTGCAACAAAATCGTGCACTATCACCTGAGCATACTTTTCCCAGGGATAATCAACTCCGAAAAGCTCACTAAAAAATTCCATCATTTCAGGTGTATTCCCAAAAATGGCCCGGGCATGTTCTTCAAATTCAGGATATACATAATAGTCGACATCCAAATCCCGCCATGTATCACTGACAATTGCATATTCACCTACGGCCATCATCATCAAATAAGGAGGGTGGCTTATATCCTGTCTCCAGTAGTCTGTACGCATACCATCACCGACCATTTCAGAGTAATAGAGCTCTCCGTTTGATAAAGTTTTAAATGAATCATTAACTGTCATGTAAATTTCACTTGTAGTGCGTTGATTGGGTTTGTCTTTAGTCGGAAACCAAAATGAATTGGATTCAGTTTGCCCCTGTGTCCATATTTGTCTTGGCCTGCCTTCCGTTTTGCCATCATGATTGACAAAATATAAACCCCTGGCGCCCCTTATCGCACCATCTTTAAGAAAGTCCTGACTGTAAGGATTTGCGGTGTATTTTATGAAGACTTCAAAGGTGTCGTTTCTGCTGTAAGTCCGGTCAAACGAAATAGTTAATTCTAAAGAGTCATAGGCATAATCCAGGTTTGTTTTGACGTCATTTTCCAATAGTTTTACTTCAATGATATCAAATGCCTTAGCATCCAATACAAGTTTATCCTGATTGTAAAAGTGAGGTGTAAAACGTAAAGTAGCTTCACCGTTTAATCTTCTGTTTTCCCAGTCAAAATCAACTTTTAACCTGGTGTGCAGTAACCGACTGTTAATAGCCGGAGTTTCAATATAGGCTGTTCTGCCGGAATAAATATTCACCGTATCTAAATCCACTGTCATGGCAATTTCATCCGGATCAATAGCAGTTTTTTTAAACACACTGCATGAAGTAATGAACAGAATAACTGAAAAAAACAATACGAACCTCATTAACATTAGAATTAATTTAAAATAGGGACAAAATTAAGAAAAATACAACATGACATAGCTTGTTTAACCTACTTAACCTATATTTGTTTTTAATTGCAAAAAAAATGTACAAACTAAAAGTTAACGAAAATCAGGAATTTTCAATCGATAAAAAAGAAATCTTAGCCGAAGATATAGTTTGTTGGAAAAAAGGTCACTATCATTTGATTTTGAATGATAAAAACTATGACATTGAGATTTTGAGTTTTGATAATACTACAAAATTAATGACTTTGAAACTCAATGAGAAGGTATATGAGGTTTCCATTAAAGATAAGCATGATTTGCTACTGGCTCAATTGGGGATGGATAATCCGGATTCCGGCAAAATCTCTGAAATCAAAGCTCCCATGCCCGGTTTGGTTACTAAGTTAATTGCTCAAAAAGGAGATGAACTTGAAAAGGGAAAAGCTGTTTTAGTACTTGAGGCCATGAAGATGGAAAATGTTTTGAAATCACCGGGCACCGGAAAGATAAAATCTTTTAGTGTTAAACAAGGGGATGCTGTAGAGAAGAATCAGGTATTAGTTGTTCTTGAGTAAATAATTAAATATGAAGTGGTCATTATCTTTGGGAAAGCCTTTTGGCATAGCTGTTTTTGTGCATTGGACATTTTTAATCCTGATAGCCTGGATTGTTTATATGAATGTTCAGCAGGGGCAAGGTATAGAAGAAACATTAGCAGCTATTGTTTTTGTGCTGGCAATCTTTGCCTGTGTGACTTTTCATGAATACGGTCATGCTTTGGCTGCCAGAAGATACGGCATACAAACGAAACACATTACCCTTTTACCAATAGGCGGAGTAGCCAGCCTGGAAGAAATGCCGGAAAACCCAAAACAAGAATTAGTTGTAGCTATCGCCGGTCCATTAGTGAATGTGGTAATTGCTTTAATATTATTTCTGGGCCTATATTTTACGGGAAATCTTTATTTTGATGCTGAACAAATTGAGTTGGGATATCTGAATTTTCAAAATTTCTTCCTCGGTTTAATGGCTGTTAATATCATACTGGTAGTTTTCAATATGATTCCTGCATTTCCTATGGATGGGGGAAGAGTCTTTAGAGCTTTGCTGACTTTTAAAATGGGTAGGATTAAAGCGACCAATATCGCAGCTTTATTGGGACAGATTACAGCTTTTTTCTTTGTAATACTAGGTTTGTTTTATAACCCTTTCATGATTTTTATTGGAATATTTGTCTTTTTAGGTGCACAAGCTGAAGCAAATCAGGTCAAAACAAAAGGATTGTTACAAGATTATACCGTAAGGGAAATTATGATGACTAAGCTTCCTATAGTTCAAACTTCTCAGACAATTTCAGAGGTGGTAAAAATAATTCTCGACGGACAAGATAAAGAGTTCATAGTAATGGAAAACGAAAATATGAAAGGTATACTCACAAGAAATATGGTGATAAAAGGACTATCGGAAAAAGGAAATAATGCATTGATTTCCGAAATTGCCTCTACTGATTTTCCTGTTTTATCTCCTGATCAAACCCTGAATGATGTATATCATAAAATGATGATTAAAAAGTTTGACATAGCTCCGGTAATGGAAAACGGAGAACTGATTGGAGTGCTGAATACAGAAAATATCTCAGAGTTTATGATGGTTAGAAATGCCATGGACAAGAACAAGTAATCTGAACTTTTTACCAAAAAAATCTCTTACAGTAATTATAATCCGGTGTATTTTCATGATTAGCCTTAGTGTATTACATAGGTCATTTAAATTATGATATATAGACAAATCACAAGCGTATGAAAAAGATAAAAAATATACATATTTATAAATCCGGTTTTTGGATTTTCTTTAGTTTCAGTATTTTGATGTTAACCTTAAACTTTACAAGTAAGGATGAAGGGTCTGAGTTTGATATTGATTCTGAAGAGGGATTAATGATTACCGAAAGAGACGTTACTCCTGAATTTGAAAGTAGAGAAACCCGGGTGGAGATGAGAGTTTTGGCTATAAAAGTGCCTGATGAACTTTATTTTGCCGGAGAAAGAGTGCCTTTGGAGATTTTTGATGTTAGAGAAAGGTTAGACAGGGAATTGTTGGTTAATACTTACTGGCATTCTAATACTCTTCAGTTAATGAAATTGGCTAACCGCTATTTTCCAACCATAGAATTTATTTTACATCAACATGGAATGCCCGACGATTTTAAATATTTGGCGTTGGTTGAAAGTGGTTTCAGGCATGATGTTTCTCCGAGGGGAGCTGCCGGATATTGGCAATTTTTAGCCCCTACTGCAAAAGAATTTGGATTAGAAGTTAATGATGACATAGATGAACGATATCATCTGGAAAAGTCTACCGTTGCAGCTATTAATTATTTAAAAGATGCTTATAAGCGTTTTGATAGCTGGACAATGGCAACAGCTTCATACAATATCGGTATGGCAAGATTATCAAGGATAGCTGAAAATCAAAAGGCAGATTCTTATTATGACTTATTTCTGAATCAGGAAACAGCACGTTATGTGTTTAGAATATTAGCTCTGAAAGAAATTTTTAATAATCCGGAGACATACGGTTTTTTTCTTAGTCCGGATGATTTGTATCAGCCCTTGAAGTATGAAACTATAAAAGTAGAAACAAGCGTTTCAAATTTGGCTGAATTTGCTCAAAAGCACAATACAAACTATAAAACGATTAAGTTATTAAATCCGTGGATAAGGGGTAATGAGATAAAAAATACTAAAGGAAATAGCTATTTTGTGAAAATGCCATTGAAAGAAGAGATGAAAAAAGCAGATTCGGATATTTATATTGAAGAAACGGATTAGTTGCTATTCTTTGACAACGCTATATAGGTCATATCATCCTGGCTGTATTTGCCATTTGTAAAAGAGCCTATTTTTTTCATTAAAACCTCAACAGCATTATTTTTCTTATTTTTCACACAAGAGGATAATAATTCATCTAAGTCATACACTTGCTCAAAGAATTCGTCCTTTTCGTTTTGAGCCTCAGTAATACCGTCTGTATAGGCAAATAACAAATCTCCTTTTTCCAATTGAATTTCTTCTGATGACACGTTAAACTCTTCATCAAAAAATCCGATGATGGTACTTCCGGCTTTTAAGTGAATGATTTTTTCACCGTTTTCTTTTACAACTATTGGTGGTGGATGGCCGGAGTTTATGCTTTTTAATGTTCCGGTTTTATGATTCAGTAAACCACACCAGGCCGTTACATACTTTTCGCCTCCGCAAGAATTAAACACAACTTTATTTAGATTCAACAGAAAGCTTTCCAGATTAAAAGTATCTTTCGTCAAATGCGTCTCTAAACAAGCATTAATAATTGATACAACAACAGAACCCGCGACTCCTTTGCCTGATACATCGGCTAAAAACAGCAAATCATGATCATCATCTATTTTATGGTAGGTATAAAAATCGCCTCCTATGTCTTTAAACCATTTCAAGCCGGCTTCCACTTCATATCCTTTTATGTTAGCTTTTTGCTTTGGTAGTAAAGCTTCAACAACATTTTTTGCTAAATCAATTTCTTCTTCCAGTTCGTCGTTAAATTCCTTTAACTCATCTTTTAGTTGAAGTATTTTTTCTTCATACTTTTTGTTTTCATATTTATAAAACAAGATGCTACCGTATAGAAAAAAGAGTAAAACTACCGGCATAATCGTTGCCTGATAGTACTGTTCAAACTCAAAACCAAAATCGTTATGTCCAACACCGGCAATATTATGGACAAAGTCAAAGGATAAAATACAGATGACGTTTATAACCAAAGCTGAAATGAAAATCCTTTTTTCATTAAAATCAATCAAAAACAATGGGATTAAACAGAGCATCAATAAGTAGTACCTGGGCGTGTAAAAGTGATATTCGCTTACTGTAAAATCTGTATTTGGGCTCATTTTTTTCAAAAAAACGATAACTAAAAGAACACTCAGCGGTGTAAGGATTGAAAGAAGTAATCTACCGGATTTATAAAACCCATAGAATTCATAACATAGGTGATTACCGGCAACAGATTTAAGGCACCTAAAAGTAAAATCAACTCCTTATCGGTATGAAAGAAACCAAAAATAACCAGGGAAATATTTATGAATACAAAAATTAGTATGCTCAACTGATTAGTGAGTACAATTTTTTTGCGTATCTCATTATTGAGCTCAGGTTTGATGCCTAAGGAGGAAAAATGTTCCCATAGACTTTTTTGAAGAGGAGCAGTAGTTGACATTTTTGTAATCTTAAATTGTAATTCTAAGTGAATAATTACGTATTTAGGATAAAAAAGTTTTTTAAAAATGAATTTTTAAAAAAAGTGAAAGGGTTCTTTGATAAAAGATTTAAAAAGATTTAACTTTGCGACGTTTCTCAGGAGAGGGTACGGTAGCTCAGTTGGTAGAGCACAGGACTGAAAATCCTGGTGTCGGCGGTTCGATCCCGCCCCGTACCACAAACAATTTGCACTAAGTCTTTGTAATTAAAGGTTTGGTGCTTTTTTGTTTTTAGGGGGAATTTGGTGGTTTAATGCTTGTTTTTGGTGTAAAAGTGATTCCTTTATATCGCTTGTTTACGCTTATTACTTATTAGTATATTGAATTCGAGTTCTCAAAGTAATGTTTTGCAGAATAATCTTAAATGAATTCGATACTGAACATATCGAGTAGTAAAAAGTTAAACACCCGGAGACTGTAAATAGCTTCGTAATTCCGGTGTATATTAGAAATGTAAAAAACATAAACAGATTAAGAAACCCACTAAATATTAGAACTTCTAAAGGGGGGAAGATTTGCCTCTTTAGCAAAGCTTGGTTTTCTTCCTTTTCCAGTCGTCCGTGTTTTTGTCTGCTTGCATTATGGAAAAGTCAAGCCTGCCCGGGTGTAAAGTTGGTCTGTTAAAATGGATTTTTTAATATTTTGAATGTTTATTGTGCTTTTTTTATAAGTGAGAAGTGTCTCTGCGCTTGGCTTGGAAAATAGGGTTGGGTCAGAGGAGGATCGTGTTGTAGCTTAACATGATACTATCAAATATGATCAATTTTGTCAGTATGGCTACTATTTTTTGATAGGATAAACTCATACCCAAATTGAAATTTATCTTTATCAATAGTACCTTTAATAACAAAAGGATTTATAATAAAATCTAAATCATTTAAGCCTTTTCCAATCAGATGCCATAGTGTAGTTGTCTTCTTTTTCGTACCGGATATTTGCTGTCCAAAGATAGGTGGAGGGCCATTTTTTAAAAATACTTGCCACAGCATATAAAAATCGTAAAGATAGCTTGCTTGGCCTTGGTTTCCACCCTTTCGTCGGAATCATCGTTAACTGTATGTTTTTATTCGCTTTTTCAAGCTTATATTCCCCGATTATCTGACCGGTAGATACATGCGCTTCTATGGTAAATCGTCCGCTGATAGCGGTGTCATTTTCTAATGTAAGTATATTAGGAAAAGGATTGTCAAAAGTGATGTTTACCGGATGAACGTCATTTTTTCTGCTAATCCGTTGAATAAACGCTTTTTCATTTTCCCAAACTATACCAAATTCATAGTCAGCAGTGCTGAGTGTTGTAGCTCCTGTAGCAACTTCAATGCTATTCACTACACCATTAAATGAAGGGTTTACTCTTGCGATAAGCGGCTTTGGACTGTAACGGGTAAAATACATTTTAGTCATATCCAATGGCAATGGCAGCATATCTATTTCGTGTCGGACATTATCGATAGTCACCTCAATATCTGTATGTTTTTTTCGCACAAAATAAAAATCATAAAGCAAGACCAAAGGCAAAGCAGAAGGATTTTCTGCGGCATCACCCATTGGAGCCAATAAGCCAAAAGGTTTACGTTTCTTGGGGTTCCTTTCAAAAATCTTTATTTGTACCTCCCGGCCGTTAATATCATTAAAGATATAATGAGCTTGTACCCCTTCATTTTTAACTTCAAAAAAAGCTTTCTGCATATTAGATTCAACCATATTTGCTAATCCTTTACCCACAATATCATAGCCTTTCGGATTTAATTTTAATGAAGGCTCATGATAAACATCTACTTTTCCGTCTATTCGCCAACCAATTACCAAATGCCCTTTCCCATGTATGGTGTCATCAAAAACTTGTGGTTCAAAGCCTATGTATACTGAATCTGGGTCTTTTTCGAAGTTTACCAAAAGCAGCTTTGACATGGGGTCAATGTCAATAGAAAATGGATTTAAAATATGTGTCATTTCATTATGGTTAATTGGTTGCAAAGTTAATATTGAAAGCAATAAAAAAAGCATGATATATTAAGTTGAAGTTTGAATTCCTGTTCATTCATTTATTTCGGCTTTGTGATTTCATTTTTTTCAAAAATAGTTTTAGGCAAATACCGATTTTAGTAAAAAGCTGAAATGATGCCGGTTTTTTAATTAAAAAATCACCTTACATCACAGTTTTAATGAGTTTTAGCATTGCTCCTGCGGCTAACCTATGTCCTGTTCCGTTAATTTGATTCGTAGCACCACTAAAGTATAAATCTGTTTTTGGATTATAAAAGGCAAAAGTACCCGTTTGTCCCCAAAAACCAAGAATTTCACCCGGGTACTTAAATGGTGAGGCTATCCATGGAATCCAAAGCTTTTCTAAACCAATACCGTAACAAAATAAGCCCGGTGGCGGGTAAATCATATTCCATTTTTTCAGAGCCTCTATTTTTTCCTTTTCAAAAAACTGACCGTTAAAAAAGGCTTTTAAAAAAATCATCACTTCATCAATAGTAGAAACTATTCCTCCCTCCGGACCAATGGATGTCATGTAATTTGGCAGCCATAATTTTTCAGAACCATAATAAAAAGGTACAGGTGTTTTGTCGTTTATATCACTATATAGATAAGTGTTTTTAAAATCAAGTTTTGAAAAAATATAATCCTGAAAAACCTCACCAATAGTTTTGCCGGTAATCGTTTCTATGATTTTTCCGAGAAGCTGATAGTTCGAATCAGAATAAGCTGCTTTTCCCTTAGTGCCGGGTTTAAATTTAGGTTTTAAACTTTTAATAAGTTCTATAGATTTATCAATTGGCCAGGCCTCATCTTTACCTGCAATCAGTTCATCTGCAACCGTCTTTCCGCTAAGCTGTTTATGTGAAAAATAATCCGGTATGCCGGAAGTATTGGAAATCAAATGGCAGATAGTTATTTCTTTAGAGTAATCTACTTCTTTCATCACATGTAATCGTTCACAGAAATCTTCCGATAAGTATTCTGTTATCTTGCTGTTTAAAGAAATTTTGTTTTCATCTACCAATTTCATCACTACGGCAGTAATGTAGAGTTTTGTAACGCTTGCAATGAAATATCTGTCATTTACTTGCATGCCGCCCGCTGCAGCAGACAATGAAATGCTGCCATCACCACTTTCTACTTTCATGGCAACACTATGAATGCTTTTATTGGCGGCCATTTTGTTAATTAACAAATCGAGTTTTTCTTGCTTAATCTTTTTTTTCATCTGCGTGATTTATTAGCCATTTTATAAAAAAAAATCTCAAATTTAAGCCTCATAAGCTGCTTTAAGAAATCTTTTAAACCTTGACGACCTTTGTTGAGGCCTATACTTTAACAAATATAGTTTTTTAATAAATCTTCTAAAGATTTTTTTTATGTGTTGGAGTGGTAATGTAGATTTACTCCCGATACTTTGAGTTATATTAATCTTAATCTGTAATCAACAAACTTTGGATTGAATTTTGTTCGCAAAATTTTTCTTAATTTTACTATAAATATTTGCTGATGAGCAGGGTAGATTTAAAGAATAAAAAACTGGAAGAAGCTTGCAAAGACTATAATGTTAAAGAATTATATGTTTTTGGTTCTTTTGTAGGTGCAGATTTTAATAAAGATAGTGATTTAGATTTTTTAGTTGAATTTAAACAACATGCAGATATTGGTGCTTTTGATCAATTTATGGGATTAAAGGAAAAACTGGAACAAATTTTTAAACGCCCGGTGGATTTACTTACTGTTAGAAAATTTAGGAATCCAATTTTTGATAAGGAAATACATCAATCTAAATCTTTGATTTATGCCGCATAATTCGAGTAAGCTCCTGCTTGATATTAGTTATAATTGAATGAAAAATATTGACCCTAAACTCTCTATAATAGATACTTTCAAATCATTGTAGTAAATTTGTAAAAAATCTCTATGTCAAAGCGGATATTGCTTTCGTTAATTATACTACTGTGGTCGTTTTGGGGTGTCGCACAAACGCACGAATTGGCATTTGGTGGAGGATTGACTCTTGAATCATTACGGGACAAAGGGTATTCTCCCCTGCTTTACTCCGGTGCGGGAATAAGCGGATTTATAGGCTATGAAAGAAATACTGACAGACGGGAAACAATCTGGATGTTCAGCTATGGCCGGGCTTCAACATCTAATAGCTTTGACAGGCAACTTACGACAAGTTCTGTAGGACTTGTTAACTACAATTTTTACAATCGTGACACAGAATCTCCGGTCAAATGGGGGTGGTCCAATAATAATGCATTCAATAATCGAAATATTGACGGATTTTCAAATTTTAATGGCCGCACAAATTTCTTTACTTCTTTTGGTCCGGCAATGAAGTATGAAAGAGAATTTTCTTTAAAAGAACAAAATTTTACTTTTCAGATAATATCCCATGTTCAGCTAATAGGTTTTTATATGCCATCCGGCTATGTTTCTTCTTACCCAAGAGGTTTTACATACGAACCGAACACTCCTCTGGCCGGCTTTTGGGAATCTTTGTATTTATTCTATCCGGGCTCTGCCTGGAACGCCGGTTTATGGCCTAAGGTTCAATGGCACTTATCAAGCGGCAACAGCATCTGTCTGAATTATATGTATGAGTACAGTAGATTGAGAGGGGCACATGTGTCTGAAAGAAGTGCCGGCACATGGTTTTTAACATTTTTTATGCAATTGAAATGAGACAGTTTATAAAATACAGATTGTGGTTTGTTTTTCTCTTCGTTTTAGCCGGAGGAACATCTTGCGAAAAATCAATTTTAGGTGGCGATCCGGAAATGGAAGCACCAAAAGTTTTTGAGTTTTTAAGCGATGATATCGAAAACCGGTATTCGTATTTTGAACTGAAAAATATTGATTGGGAAGAAGTTAAAGAGCGCTATCGGTCTTTGGTTTATGCCGGTATGGATGAAATGGATTTGTTTGATGTATTGGCTGATATGCTTTTTGAATTGGAAGATGGGCACGTTAACCTGACAAGCCCCTTTAACAGAAGTAGAAACTGGGAATGGTCTCAAAATTATCCACGTAACTACAATCAGGGTATCATCAACCAACAATATTTAGGGAAGGATTTTTGGATAACAGGACCTTTACGTCATCAAATAATTGATTCGGTTTTATATGTCAATTACCGCACCTTTACTGAAGAAGTTACCAATCAGGCAATTGATGAGCTGATTAAGAGAGCGCAGGGTTTGAAAGGTGTTATTATAGATGTGCGAAGTAATGGGGGAGGGAATTTGGGAAATGCATTGAGAATAGCCGGAGCTTTTACACCCACTTCTTATAAATATGGTTCTGTGAGAATTAAAAACGGTTCTTGTGCCGATTGCTTTTCCTCTTGGACAGACCTCCGTGTTGAACCTAAAAGCGGGTTGATTTTTTCCGGAGATGTAATCGTTCTCACCAATCGTGAATCATATAGTTCCACTACATATTTTGCACAAATGATGCGCGAAAATCCTAATGCAATACTCATGGGTAACTCTACCGGTGGAGGCGGAGGAACTCCGGCTTTTGGAGAGCTCCCTAATGGTTGGACATACCGATTTTCCTCTACGCAAGCGATTAATAATGAAGGCGAGCATCTGGAGCTGGGTGTACCGGTAGATGTTGAAGTAGATTTGGAAAAATCAGATGAAAATAATGATATAGATACTATTTTAGAAAGCGCTTTGGATAGGTTGAGGTGAGTAAAAAAGGCTTTTATATTCTTACCAAAACTTCCAAAAAGCTTTTGACCAAACAATTTTTTATATTTGTACGTAAAGGAGTTGCCTAAAAAGGTATCAATTACCGATTTTAATTTTGACATTTCATCCTAAAATATGTTTTGTAAAAATCCGGACTTCAACTCTTTTCTATTCTCCTTGTTATTTGAAAAATGAACCTATGAGCTTCAAATCACTGATAAATAAAATTTTTGGAAACCCTTCAGACCCCAAATTACTGAAAGAGAGGACCACATTATTGCGCTCTGAAAAAGAAAAGCAATTGTATCAAATCTGGTTAGAGAATCAAAAAGACAGCTTTATAGCAGAATTTAAAAATCAACTTTTTGAACGAAAAGAGGGTGATATTCCGCAAAGCGGGATTCAAATACAACTTTTGATTTCTCCCGCCTCAAACGGATTTATTTGCGCAATGAATCCAAATGAATATGATAAGAACCACTATATGTGCTTTTTTGATTTTTTGAAAGAAAAAGTGCTTGAACTGAATTATAAATTATACCTTTCTGATGTGAGATATGAGGAAATGGAGGATTATGTCAGTGAATGTCAGCGACACTACCTGAAACCCAGATATTCACTCAAAGAGATTCCTAAAAAATTTAACCAGCAGTTCGGTAATTTGACTATTGAATACCTGCTTAAAGACTCAAAACCGGTTCATGTAAAATTTTTATGCCAACCGTATAGAGATTCTAAATTTACAGATGCAAAAGATTTTCTTTCTCTTATGGAAATAGTTCTTCAATAAACCCCCGAAAAATTCCCTGAATAGCACAGTTTTGATAATTTAGCCTTTTATTTACCAATTATGACTAAAAAGGCTTTTATCCCATTGTCACTCATCCCTTTAGCCGGCGGAAGCTTAAAAGCGATACGTAAAACAATCGAAGGTTGCGAAGTGAGTTCTCAGTACAAAATGCGATTATATTCTGCATTTTTAGTGGGTGGCATAAGCAAACCGTTTCGCTTGGCAGAAGATTTTGTAGTAAATAAAAAATCTAAGACCATCACTGATCCGGCTCAGCCATTATTTATTTTGGGGCATTGGAGAAGCGGTACAACCTTACTGCATAATCTTTTGACGCAAGATCCTGATTTTGGATATGTCACCACCTACCAGTCAGTTTTCCCGAATGTAACTTTAAGTGGGAAATGGCTGTTTAAAAATTTTATGCAGTTGGCCATGCCCGATAAGCGGCCTGCCGATAATGTGAAACTATCAGCTGATTTTCCGCAGGAAGAAGAGTTTGCTTTGGGAAATATTCATGGTCTGTCTTATTACAACTTTTGGTATTTTCCGGATGAAGCCAGAAACTACTTTTCAAAATACCTGACATTTGAAGATTTAAATCCTGCAGAAAAGGAATATTGGAAAGCATCTTATAAGCAGTTGGTAAAAACAGCTATCCTTAATACTAAAAGGAAAAATATAGTTTTAAAAAACCCGCCTAACACAGGTAGAATTGACACTTTACTGGAAATATACCCGAATGCAAAGTTTATTCATATCATGAGAAATCCGGTGACAGTATACCTCTCAACTAAACGTTTTTTTGAAAAGACTATGCCCGCTCTGCAGCTCAATAAAGTAGAAGAAAAGCGTTTTATAGAAAATATCTTTTGGGTGTATGAAAAATTAATGGATAAATATGAAAAAGATAAAGTCCTGATTCCGGAAGGGAATTTGTATGAATTTAAATTTGAAGATTTTGAAAAAGAGCCCTTAACTTTTTTACGAAAAATATACACTGAGCTGAAAATTGACAACTTCCACACTGCTGAACCACACTTTGTAAACTACCTGAACTCACAGAAAAAGTTTAAAATGAACAAGCATAAGGTCGATAAAGAATCCTTAGACCTGATTATGCAAAATATGGAAAATTATTGTCAAAAGTATGAATATAATGTGCCCGATAATATAGAAATTATGTAATTTATATTATATTTATCTTTCCATTAAATCAAAGCTAAAGATTATGTGGAAAGATTTATTTGATTTTACTAAATCAGAGCGTAACGGAATTTTCGTTTTGATGCTGCTATTACTGATGTTAATTGCCTACAGGTACTGGTATAATAATGTCCGTTCAAAACCTGATTTGCTGAAAATGGATGAAGATTTTAAAAGTGAAGTAGATTATTTTTTGAAAAATGCGGTAAAAAAGCCTGAAGAAGAGCTTTTAGCAGATGTAACAACAACGGAGCCTAAGGATATTGAACCGCCAAAGGAAGAAAAAACCTACGAGCTATTTTATTTTGATCCGAATACTGCGAGTAGAGAGAATTTATTAAGGTTAGGGTTATCAGACCGAAAAGTTGACAATCTGATAAATTTCAGAAATGCAGGAGGACGTTTTCATACTGCCGATGATTTGCTGAGACTTTATCGTTTCGATGAAGATGATGTAGAGCGTTTAGCAGATTATGTATCTATTGTAAGGGAAGAATCAAGGGAGATTGAAAAAAGGGAATACGGAAGGCCAGTTGAAATAGAAAAATCGGATATAGAAGAAGAAGTAGAAAAAGAAATTCAAATCGTTGAGTTAAATACAGCTGATTCAGCGAAATTAGTTACTGTTTATGGAATTGGCCCTTTTCGTTCATCAAGAATAATTGAATACCGGGATAGACTCGGAGGTTTTTTTGAAGAAACTCAATTGCTCGAAGTTTTTAGTATTGATTCATCTGTAATAGAGCAAATTCGTGACCATATTAATATAGATACAACTCAAATAAAGAAAATAAATGTAAATACTGCTGATTTTGTAGAATTGGTAAGGCATCCTTATATAGATAGAAATCTGGCAAACCTGATAATTAATTTCCGTGAGCAACATGGATTTTACAAAAGCAAATCGGAAATACAGTCACTTCATTTGGTTAATGATGATTTATATCGTAAAATTGTGCCTTATATCAGTTTAAATGATCTCAGAGATAATCAAGAAGAACGTTAGGGAAATACAAGATTTTCCAAAACCCGGAATAAATTTTATAGATATCACGCCACTTTTGGCTAATGCTTCTTTAGTAAAAAAGACCTTAGATGCATTTATTAATCAAATAGGTGATGATATAGATGTAATTTGTGCTGTTGAAAGCAGAGGCTTTTATTGGGGTTTGCTTATAGCTCAGGAATTGAATATCCCGTTTGTACCTGTTCGAAAGAAAGGTAAATTACCGGGAGACACTATTGCTCATAGTTATGACCTCGAATACGGCTCCTCTACTATAGAAATTCAAAGAGGTACATTACAAGCCGGGCAAAGAGTTCATATTCATGATGATTTATTGGCAACAGGAGGTACTGTGCATGCGGTTGCTCATTTGCTACAGTCTCAAAAAGTGCATATACAGGGATTTTCATTTCTGATTTCATTAAATTTTTTATCCGGAGCTGAAAAAATTAAACCATTTTCGAAGAATATCATTTCTTTAGCAGAATACAACTAATAATCTAAAATTATGGATTTTAAAAAGACAGAAAATCAATTGATGGTTGCTCAAATGGCAAGCGACCTGGCAGAAAAACATATACGCCCCAATGTAATGAAGTGGGATGAGAGTCAGGAATTTCCTGTAGAATTATTTAAGGAATTGGGTAGAAATGGCCTTATGGGTGTTTTAGTTCCTGAAAAATATAATGGTACCGGCATGGGGTACTTCGAGTATATTGAAGTAATTAGTGAAATTGCTCAGGTTTGTGGTTCTATTGGCCTCTCGGTGGCGGCACATAATTCCCTTTGTACCGGACATATCCTTCAATTTGGAACAGAAGAACAAAAACAAAAATACTTACCAAAGTTAGCTACCGCCGAATGGATAGGCGCATGGGCACTTACAGAACCAAACACCGGTTCTGATGCTATGAACATGAAATGTGTAGCTCAAAAAGATGGTGACTACTATGTTTTGAACGGAACCAAATGTTGGATTACTCACGGCAAAAGTAGTCAGGTGGCAGTAGTTATTGCCAGAACCGGAGATGTGCGTGACAGCAAAGGCACAACTGCTTTTGTGATAGAAAAAAGCACAGAAGGTTTCACCCACGGTAAAAAAGAAGATAAATTAGGCATGCGTGCTTCAGAAACAACTGAACTGATTTTTGATAACTGCAGAGTTCATAAAGATCAGGTTTTAGGTAAAGAAGGCGAAGGCTTCAAACAGGCAATGAAAATCCTTGATGGCGGAAGAATATCTATAGCCGCTCTTTCAATCGGTATAGCTAAAGGAGCTTATAAAGCTGCCAAGGCTTATGCAAAAGAAAGACATCAGTTTGATCAGCCGATAGCCAATTTTCAAGCTATCAGTTTTAAATTAGCTGATATGGCCACACAAATTGAAGCCGCTGAACTATTGACTTACCAGGCTGCTGATTTAAAAAACAGAGGTGAATATGTAACCAAACCTTCGGCATTTGCAAAGTATTATGCATCAGAAGTAGCTGTAAGAGCTTCAACGGATGCCGTTCAAATTCTTGGAGGTTACGGTTATACTAAGGAGTTCCCGGTAGAAAAATTTTACAGAGATTCAAAGCTTTGTACTATAGGAGAAGGTACATCTGAAATCCAAAAACTGGTAATTTCCAGAGAAATCCTAAAATAATTTTTTGCTAACAAAATCTCACTAAGCAGATTTTTGAAATATTAAAAAAATACTTTCAATTTTCCGCAATATTTCCTATCTTTGCAATCCTAAAAAAAAGTCTATGTTAATAGTTGATGCAAGAGAGTGCGAATCATTAGAAAAAGCACTAAAAAAGTACAAAAAGAAGTTTGAGAAAGCAGGTTTTTTGAAAGAACTACGTAGCCGTCAGACGTTTACAAAACCTTCTGTAAAAAGAAGAAATGAGGTTTTGAAGGCAGCGTACAGACAAAAAATGATAAATAAAGCTCAATAATTCTTATCTCATGGGTAATTTAGTAATACGAATTACCACTGACCGTTCTATTGTTTATTGGTATAAATAAAATGGAAGTAAGCCGTTTTTTAAATTATTTGCGTTCCGAAAAAAGATTTTCTGAGAACACAATATCTGCTTATGCGGCAGATATCAACCAATTCTTTGTCTATTCCAAAGAATTTTTTGATGTTGAAAAGCCCGTTGAAATTTCTCACAGGTATATCCGTTCCTGGGTTATGTCTCTTATGGAAGTCGGAATTACAGAAAAAACAGTTAACAGAAAATTATCAGCCCTCCAATCTTTTTATAAATTTTTGCAACAGCGAAATATAGTATCAGAAAACCCGGTTGCAAAGGTTCCAAAGCCCAAAATCGTTAAAAGATTACCTACATTTCTGGATAAAAAGAAATCGGTTGAATTGTTTGCAGGCCTTGATTTTAAAAATGATTTTAACAGTCAGCGGGACAGAATGATTATTAAGTTATTGTATGCTACCGGATTAAGAGTCAGTGAAATGGTAAACCTTAAAGACTCGGATTTTGATTTTGCGCAAGGCTCTTTAGAAGTCCTGGGAAAAGGAAATAAGCTAAGAAAGATTCCACTTGGAAAGATTTTAAGCAAAGAAATTAAAGAGTATATCACGCTGCGAAATGCAGAATTAGAAATATGTTCACCTACATTTTTCATCCTGAATGATAAAGGTGAAAAAACAAGCAGACAATTTATCTATAAAAAGATAAGCAGCATATTAAAAAACTTTCCGAGTTTAGGCAAAAGAGGACCTCATATCATCCGGCATACATTTGCCACACATTTACTCGAAAACGGAGCAGATATAAATGCAATAAAAGAGCTTTTAGGTCACAGCAGTCTTGCTTCAACACAAGTTTATACTCATACATCAATAGAACATTTAAAATCAATTTATAAGAAATCTCACCCAAAAGCATAAAATATGGAAATTAAAATACAATCAATACATTTTGACGCCGACCAAAAACTGTTACAATATATTGAAAAGAAACTGGAGAAATTACAAAACATCAATGATCAGGTGATTCACGTTGATGTTTTTCTTCGTTTAGAGAATGCAGGCTCATCAGTTAAAGATAAAACATCTGAAATAAAGATTAATATACCGGGTAGTACATTGTTTTCAAAAGATACAGCAAAAACTTTTGAGGAGTCTGTTGATGGTGCAGTTGAATCCATGCGAAGACAACTAAAAAAGAGTAAAGAAAAATTCAAATAAATTGTGGAAAACAAAAAAAATGTTTGTATGTTTGCAAACATTTTCAAAGAGGATGATATAGTTCTTTAAAAAAAATATTGTTGCCGATGTAGCTCAGTTGGCCAGAGCAGCTGATTTGTAATCAGCGGGTCGGGGGTTCGAATCCCTCCATCGGCTCCATATAGTGAGGGGGGATTCCAGAGCGGCCAAATGGGACAGACTGTAAATCTGTTGTCGTAAGACTTCGAAGGTTCGAATCCTTCTCCCCCCACGCAGAAATTACAAGCGGGAGTAGCTCAGTTGGTAGAGCATCAGCCTTCCAAGCTGAGGGTCGCGGGTTCGAGTCTCGTCTCCCGCTCTGTTTTTTTTAACAGAGCTTTGCCGATGTAGCTCAGTTGGTAGAGCGCATCCTTGGTAGGGATGAGGTCACCGGTTCGATTCCGGTCATTGGCTCGATTATTTCTGTTTTGATGAGGTAATTATTGATTAAAAACTTTTAAACTATGGCTAAAGAAAAATTTGTAAAAAACAAACCACACGTTAACGTTGGAACCATCGGTCACGTAGATCATGGAAAAACCACTCTTACTGCTGCAATTACAACAGTACTTTCAGGTAAAGGGATGGCTGAGAAAAAAGATTATGACACTATTGATGCTGCTCCTGAAGAAAAGGAAAGGGGTATAACTATCAATACAGCACACGTTGAATATCAAACGGAAAAGCGTCACTATGCGCACGTTGATTGTCCGGGTCACGCTGACTATATTAAGAATATGGTTACCGGTGCAGCTCAGATGGACGGTGCTATATTAGTTGTTGCTGCAACAGACGGACCAATGCCTCAAACCAGAGAGCACATCCTTCTTGCACGTCAGGTGGGTGTTCCTGCTATTGTAGTGTTTATGAATAAAGTAGATTTGGTTGATGATCCTGAATTCCTTGAGCTTGCTGAAATGGAAATCAGAGATTTATTGAGCTTCTATGAATATGATGGCGACAATCTTCCTGTTATTCAGGGTTCTGCATTAAATGCACTTCAGGGTGAAGCCGAAGGTGTAAAAGCTATCGAAGCTTTAATGGATGCAGTTGATGAGCATATTCCTATGCCTCCAAGACCAATTGATAAGCCTTTCCTTATGCCTGTTGAGGATGTATTCTCAATTACTGGTAGAGGTACAGTTGCTACAGGAAGAATCGAAAGAGGTATTGTTAAAACCGGTGATTCTGTTGAAATTGTTGGTTTACAGGAAACTAACATGAAGTCTACTTGTACAGGAGTTGAAATGTTCCGTAAGATTTTGGATAGTGGTGAAGCAGGTGATAACGTAGGTGTATTACTTAGAGGTGTTGAGAAAACTGAAATCAAAAGAGGAATGGTCATTTGCGAACCGGGAAGTATCACTCCTCATACAGAGTTCAAATGTGAAGTATACGTTCTTAGCAAAGAAGAAGGTGGAAGACACACGCCATTCTTTAATAAGTACCGTCCTCAGTTCTACTTACGTACAACTGATGTTACCGGTGAGATAACACTACCGGATGGCACTGAAATGGTTATGCCCGGAGATAATGTTACTTTAACTGTAAAATTAATTTACCCGGTAGCTATTGATAAAGGTCTTCGTTTTGCAATCCGTGAGGGTGGTAGAACAGTTGGTGCCGGTCAGGTTACTGAAATAATTAAGTAACTTATTTGAACGGGTGTAGCTCAATTGGTAGAGTAGTGGTCTCCAAAACCATTGGCTGGGGGTTCGAGTCCCTCCACCCGTGCTTTTTAAAATAAATTATGAGTAAGATAAAACTATATATTAAGGAAAGCTACAACGAACTGGTTCATAAAGTGACCTGGCCAAAGTGGGAAGCCCTGCAGGAAAGCACAATAGTTGTGTTGATAGCATCTCTCTTAATAGCTTTAGTGGTCTTAGGAATGGACATGGTTTCGGATAATATCCTGAAGGTTGTCTATCAAATAATAGTAGGATAGGTTTGTTATCTAATTTTGTTAACAATCTTACCAACTTATAAATATTAAAGATGAAAATCACAATAGAATGTCTGAGGTAGAGAAAAAATGGTACGCCCTTAGAGTAATAAGTGGTAAGGAAAAGAAATTAAGTGACTTAATCTTAAGAGAAATAAAAAGATCCGGTTGGGAACACATTATTTCACAGGTTTTAGTGCCTACTGAAAAGGTTTATAAAATTCAAGGCGGAAAAAAGGTAATTAAAGAAAAGAATTTTTTCCCAGGTTATATCTTAATAGAAGCATACGGGGAGACTTTGAATTCTGAAGTTATTTCTGCTATAGTTACAACTAACGGAGTTATACATTTTCTGGGAAAGGAAAACCCAACTCCGCTTAGAACTAACGAGGTTAACAGAATTTTAGGTAAGGTTGATGAAATGGAAGAATTTGGAACAGGTGTCGTTAACGAACCTTTCATTATTAATGAAACGGTCAAAATAACAGACGGACCATTTAACAACTTTACCGGAACAATTGAAGAGGTAAATGACGAAAAGAAAAAACTTAAAGTAGTAGTAAAAATATTTGGAAGGAAAACTCCGGTTGAGTTGAATTTCATGCAAGTAGAAAAAACATCTTAAAATGGCAAAGGAAATAGAAGGTTTTATAAAATTACAGGTAAAAGGTGGACAAGCTAATCCATCTCCACCTATCGGACCGGCACTAGGTGCTAAAGGGGTCAATATAATGGAGTTTTGCAAGCAATTTAATGCAAAAACTCAAGAATTGCAAGGTAAAGTATTACCCGTTGTAATTACAGTTTTTAAAGATAAGTCTTTTGATTTTATCATTAAAACTCCACCGGCAGCTATTTTATTAATGGAGTTTGCTAAACTTAAGAAAGGTAGTGCAGAGCCCAACAGAGATAAAGTTGGCAGCGTAACATGGGATCATGTTAAAGAAATTGCAGAGACTAAAATGCCTGACTTAAACGCCTTCACTGTTGAATCAGCAATGAAAATGGTAGCAGGTACTGCCAGAAGCATGGGTGTGAATATTAAAGGGAAAGCCCCCTGGGAGAACTAAATAAAAAACCGGTAAAAGAATAAGGTAATGAAACTTACAAAAAATAGAAGAAAAGTTAACGAATTAGTTGAAAAAACTAAAAAATATTCATTGCAGGATGCATCTGAATTAATCAAAAAACTTACAAACCTGAAGTTTGATGCATCAGTAGATCTGCATGTCAGATTAGGTGTTGATCCGCGTAAAGCAGACCAGGCTATCAGAGGTACAGTTACATTACCTCACGGTACCGGAAAAACAAAAACGGTTTTAGTGTTTTGTAATCCGGATAAAGAAGAGGAAGCCAGACAATCAGGTGCTGATTATGTAGGATTACAAGAATATGCTGAAAAAATCGAATCAGGTTGGACAGATGTGGATGTTATTATAGCCACACCTGATGTGATGCCAAAAATCGCTAAGTTAGGAAAAGTGTTAGGCCCCAGAAACCTAATGCCTAATCCAAAGTCAGGAACAGTTACACCAAATATTACGGAAGCCGTGGCCGAAGTGAAAAAAGGTAAAATAGCATTCAAAATTGATAAATACGGAATTATACATACTTCCATAGGAAGAGTTTCATTTACTCCGGAGCAAATTTATGATAATAGCAGGGAGTTGTTAAATACTTTAATTAAAATGAAACCTGCCAGTTCAAAAGGAACTTATTTAAAAAACATCACTATGGTTAGTACTATGAGTCCGGGTATTAACGTAGATGCAAAAAGCATTAGCTGATAAATTAAGATAAAAGACCATGAAAAAGAGTGAAAAATCAGCTGTAATTGAACAGCTAAAGGTACAAATCGCAGAAACACCATATCTGTACATTACTGATTCCGCTGAGTTATCAGTAGAAGAAATAAGTAATTTCAGAAGAAAGTGTTTTGAGCAAAATATTCAGGTTAAAGTTGCAAAAAATACACTTGTAAAAAAAGCTTTAGAGTCTTTAGAAGGAGATCATTATGAAGAACTTTATCCTTTTTTAGTAGGACCGACAACCCTGCTTTTTACAGATACGGCAAACGCACCTGCAAAAATTATAAAAGAATTTAGAAAAAAACACGACAAACCTTTATTAAAGGTAGCTTATATTGAATCATCTCTTTATGAAGGTGATGATCAGGTAGAAACTTTGGTTAATCTAAAATCAAAAGAAGAACTTATTGGCGATGTTATAGCATTGCTTCAATCACCTGCTAAAAATGTTATATCAGCCCTTAAATCAAGCGGTGGTAAACTGGCAGGAATTGTAAAAACGTTATCAGAAAGAGAAAATTAAAACAAAAATTTCATTATTTATAAAACTTTGGAAAAATGGCAGACTTGAAATCATTTGCAGAACAATTAGTTAATTTGAGTGTTAAAGAAGTCAATGAGTTGGCTGAAATATTAAAAGATGAATACGGTATAGAGCCGGCAGCAGCAGCAGTTGCAGTTGCAGGTGGAGCTGCTGCAGGTGGAGAAGCCGCAGAGGAAAAAACAGCTTTTGATGTTATTCTTAAAGCACCGGGTGGACAAAAACTTAACGTAGTAAAAGTCGTTAAAGAAATTACAGGACTAGGGCTTAAAGAAGCTAAAGAACTAGTAGACAACGCTCCGAAACCTGTTAAGGAAGGGGTAAATAAAGATGAAGCTGAAGGCTTGAAAACTAAGTTGGAAGAAGCCGGCGCAGAGGTTGAGATAAGTTAAGAAAATATCTCACGAAAAATTCTGTTTAAGTATGGGTGAAACTACAAATTTCGCCCATACATTTCTTTTATTATATTCATCTTAACTAATTTGACTGTTCTATGTCTCAAAATTTTACGGATAACAACTCAAGAATCAATTTTGGAAAGATTATTCAAAAATCAGACTCTACTGATTTATTAGACATCCAAATTCGGTCATTCAAAGATTTTTTTCAATTAGACACGATTCAGGAGAACAGAATTAATGAAGGCTTATATAAAGTCTTCACTGATAATTTCCCTATTACGGATGCTCGAAATATCTTTGAGCTTGAATTTTTGGATTACTTTGTTGATCCTCCAAGATACACTATTGAAGAATGTATCGAAAGAGGCCTGACTTATAGCGT
Source organism: Chitinophagaceae bacterium (assembly GCA_007695095.1). Taxonomy (NCBI): domain Bacteria; kingdom Pseudomonadati; phylum Bacteroidota; class Chitinophagia; order Chitinophagales; family Chitinophagaceae; species Chitinophagaceae bacterium. The sequence continues at coordinate 27,430 of REEL01000154.1, forward strand.
GCCCCTAAAGGCAAAGTTAAAACTATCTTGTAACGACGAAGAACATGAAGACTTCGAAACTATCGTACAGGATGTATTTCTTGGGAACATACCTTATATGACTCCTAAGGGAACTTTTGTCATTAACGGAGCTGAGAGAATCGTTGTATCACAATTACACCGCTCTCCGGGAGTTTTCTTCGGACAAAGTTTTCACCCAAATGGTACGAAAATATTCTCCGCCAGAGTCATTCCTTTTAAAGGTGCCTGGATGGAATTTGCAACTGACATTAACAATGTCATGTACGCATATATTGACAGAAAGAAAAAATTCCCCGTTACTACTCTTCTTAGAGCTATCGGCTATGATACCGATAAGCAAATACTTGACCTTTTCGGTTTAGCTGAAGAGGTTAAAGTTCTGAAAAAGAACATTAAAGATATTAATGGACGCAAACTTGCAGCAAGAGTGCTTAAAAGCTGGCTGGAAGATTTTGTGGATGAAGATACCGGTGAAGTAGTTTCTATTGAAAGAAATGAAGTTATTCTTGAAAGGGATACAATGCTGGATGAAGAGAATATTACTATACTTCAGGAAAATGGAATTGAATCAGTAATCCTTCAAAAAGAAGATTTAGTAGCAGATTTTACCATTATTTTTAATACTCTGCAAAAAGATACTTCTAATTCAGAAATGGAGGCGGTACAGCATATCTACAGACAATTGAGAGGAACAGAACCTCCTGATGAAGAAACAGCACGTGGTATTATTGATAAATTATTCTTTTCGGATAAAAGATATGATTTAGGTGAAGTTGGAAGATATAAAATTAACAGAAAACTAAATCTTGATATTGATATTGAAACGAAGGTTTTATGTAAAGAAGATATTATCTCAATCGTTAAGTATTTAGTTGAGCTTACCAATAACAAGGCAGAGGTTGATGATATCGACCACTTGAGTAACAGACGTGTTAGAACAGTTGGTGAGCAGCTTTCTTCACAGTTTGGTGTCGGGTTGGCAAGAATGACCAGAACAATACGAGAAAGAATGAATGTGAGAGATAATGAAGTGTTTACACCGGTTGAATTAGTCAATGCAAGGACTTTATCCTCTGTGATAAATTCTTTCTTTGGGACAAGCCAGTTATCTCAGTTTCTCGATCAAACGAATCCACTTTCAGAAATTACGCATAAAAGAAGAATCTCTGCTTTAGGACCGGGTGGTTTATCCAGAGAAAGAGCCGGTTTCGAGGTTCGAGATGTTCACTATTCACATTATGGACGCCTTTGTACAATTGAAACACCGGAAGGACCAAACATTGGTTTGATTTCGACTTTGTGTGTTCACGCAAAAATAAATAGTATGGGTTTCATCGAAACCCCATACAGAAGAGTATTAGAAGGTCAGGTTGACTTAGAAGGCGATTTAACTTATCTTTCTGCAGAAGAAGAAGATAACCAGACAATTGCACAGTCAAATGCACCTATTAATCCTCAGGGGAATTTTATAAACGAGAAAATTAAATCCAGATTCCAGGGTGAATTTCCTATATCTACTCCTAAGGATTTAGATTTTATGGATGTGGCTCCTAACCAAATTGTTGGTGTTTCTGCTTCGATGATTCCATTTTTAGAAAATGATGATGCAAACAGAGCATTGATGGGATCTAACATGCAGCGTCAGGCTGTACCGGTTTTAAAACCTGAAGCTCCTATAGTGGGGACAGGTCTTGAGAAAAAGGTTGCGCAGGATAGTAGAATGCTTATCAACTCTGAAGGAAACGGAGTGGTTGAATATGTTGATTCTAATAAGATTATTGTTGTTTATGACAGAACAAGTGATGAAGCATTAGTTAGTTTCGATACTGAAACTACAGAGTATAACCTAACCAAATTCAGACGTACAAATCAGGGTACTTGTATTAACCTTAAGCCTATTGTTAAGAAAGGGCAGAAAATAACTAAAGGACAGGTACTTTGTGAAGGATTTGCTACAGAAAATGGGGAATTGGCATTGGGAAGAAACCTAATGGTTGCTTTCATGCCTTGGAAAGGTTACAATTTTGAAGATGCAATTGTAATTTCAGAAAGATTAGTGAAAGATGATGTCTTTACATCTATCCATATCGAAAGCTTTGAAATGGATGTAAGAGACACCAAATTAGGTGAAGAAGAACTTACTCCTGACATTCCTAACGTTTCTGAAGAAGCTACTAAAGAATTAGACGAAAACGGTGTAATTAGAATAGGCGCCAACATAAAAGAAGGCGACATTATAATTGGAAAAATCACTCCAAAAGGAGAGTCTGACCCAACACCTGAAGAAAAATTGTTAAGAGCAATCTTCGGAGATAAAGCAGGTGATGTGAAAGATGCTTCAATGAAAGCACCTCCTTCAACTGTAGGTACAGTTATAGATAAAAAACTTTTTGCACGTGCAAAAAAGGATAAAACATCTAAAGCTAAAGAGAAAGTTGCAGTTGATAAAATAGAGAAAGATCATCAAAAAAGGCTTGAAGACCTTAAAGAAGTTTTACTGGAAAAGCTTACTAAAATATTAGATGGTAAAACCTCCAAAGGAGTAAATGATCAGGCAGATAACTTAGTATTGACAAAAGGAGCTAAGTTTTCACGCAAAAATCTTTCAACGATTGATTTTGCAATGATAAGCCCTGTTAACTGGACAGATGATGAGAAAACAAACGAGTTAGTTCGTCAAACACTTCACAACTTTATTATTAAGCTTAATGAAGAATTGGCCAGAGCGAAAAGAGAAAAAGTAAATATTAGCATTGGTGATGAATTACCGAATGGAGTTTTAAAACTGGCTAAAGTTTATGTTGCTCAAAAACGTAAAGTGAAAGTGGGTGATAAGTTTGCCGGAAGACACGGAAACAAAGGTATTATCGCTAAAATTGTGAGAGAAGAAGATATGCCTTTCCTGGAAGATGGATCCCCGGTTGATATTGTGTTAAATCCACTTGGTGTTCCTTCAAGGATGAACCTTGGACAGATTTATGAGACAGTACTCGGATGGGCAGGATTCAAATTAAACAAAAAGTATGCTACTCCAATTTTTGATGGAGCTACAATCGATGAAATAGAAGAGCAAATTCAGGAAGCAGGTCTGCCGTCATTAGGACAAACCTATCTTACAGATGGTGAAACAGGTGATCGTTTTCACCAGAAAGCAACTGTAGGTCTGATTTATATCATTAAGCTTGCTCACATGATTGATGATAAAATGCATGCCAGATCAATAGGTCCGTACTCATTAATTACGCAACAGCCATTAGGTGGTAAAGCGCAGTTTGGTGGTCAGCGTTTAGGTGAAATGGAAGTTTGGGCTTTAGAAGCATACGGTGCTGCTAATATCCTGCAGGAATTACTAACGCTTAAATCAGATGATATAATTGGTAGGGCTAAAGCTTATGAAGCTATAGTGAAAGGTGAGAACCTTCCTAAACCTTCCATTCCTGAGTCATTTAACGTTCTCGTTAATGAACTTAGAGGACTTGGATTGGAATTGAAATTTACTTAATTTTTACTAAAATATAGCCAGGTATGAACATGCCTTCAAGAAAAGAATCGAAAATAAATTCTGATTTCAGAAAAATTACCATTAGCCTATCATCTCCGGATGTTATTCTTGACAGGTCTCATGGTGAAGTAAAGAAAGCAGAAACAATTAATTACAGATCTTATAAGCCTGAAATGGATGGTTTATTTTGCGAAAAAATATTCGGTCCTTCAAAAGATTATGAATGTTATTGCGGCAAATATAAAAGAATTCGTTACAAAGGTATTGTGTGTGATAGATGCGGAGTTGAGGTTACTGAAAAGAAAGTACGTCGCGAAAGAATGGGTCATATCAAACTAGTTGTTCCCGTTGTACATATTTGGTACTTCAAATCTTTACCGAATAAAATTGGATACCTCTTAGGTTACTCTTCTAAAAAACTTGAATCTATAGTTTATTATGAAAGGTATGCAGTTGTTCAGTCAGGAGCAGCCGATGGAATGACCTTTGAGAAATCTAGCCAGGTTGAAGATTTTGCGCTTTTAACAGAAGAAGAATATTTAGATGTTTTAGACAGACTTCCAAAAGATAATCAGTTGTTAGAAGATAGCGATCCTAACAAGTTTATTGCAAAAATGGGAGCCGAAGCAATTTATGAGCTACTGAAGAGAATTCAATTAGATGAATTGTCTTATCAGTTACGTGATAAAGCGGCTAATGAAACTTCCCAGCAAAGAAAGGCAGAAGCTTTAAAAAGACTGAGTGTTGTAGAAGCATTTAGAGATGCTAACAGTCGTGAAGAGAATAAGCCGGAATGGATGGTTTTACAATACCTGCCGGTTATACCTCCTGAATTGAGGCCATTGGTTCCTTTAGATGGAGGAAGGTTTGCAAGTTCAGACTTAAATGATTTATACAGAAGAGTTATTATTAGAAACAATCGTCTGAAAAGACTTGTAGAGATAAAGGCGCCGGAAGTGATTTTGCGTAATGAAAAGCGAATGCTTCAGGAAGCTGTTGACTCACTTTTTGATAACTCAAGAAAATCGAATGCTGTTAAAGCTGAAGGTGGTAGAGCGTTGAAATCACTAAGTGATTCCTTAAAAGGAAAACAAGGTCGTTTCCGTCAAAACCTTTTAGGAAAACGTGTTGATTACTCCGGTCGTTCAGTAATTGTGGTAGGACCGGAATTAAAATTACATGAATGCGGACTCCCGAAAGATATGTGCGCGGAATTATTTAAGCCTTTTGTTATCCGCAAATTGATTGAAAGAGGAATTGTTAAAACAGTTAAATCTGCCAAAAAATTAGTCGATAAGAAAGAACCGGTAATTTGGGATATTTTAGAAAATGTATTGAAAGGACATCCCGTATTACTAAATAGAGCCCCAACGCTTCACAGATTGAGTATACAGGCATTTCAGCCTAAAATGATTGAGGGTAAGGCAATTCAGCTTCACCCATTGGTTTGTACTGCTTTTAACGCGGATTTTGACGGTGACCAAATGGCCGTTCACGTTCCTTTGAGCAATGCAGCTATTTTAGAAGCACAAATGTTGATGTTATCATCACATAATATATTGAATCCTCAGAATGGATCTCCTATTGCACTTCCATCTCAGGATATGGTTTTAGGCCTTTATTATATTACAAAAGGTAAAAAATCTACCCCGGAAGTAAAAGCAAAAGGTGAAGGCCTGACTTTTTACGGAGCAGAAGAGGTTTTAATAGCATATAACGAAGGAAAAGTAGATTTACACTCCTACATAAAAGTACGTGCACTGGTTGAATCTTCCGGTGAAAATAGAGTACATAAAATTATAGAGACTACAGTAGGTAGGGTATTGTTTAATGAAGCTACTCCTGATGGAGTACCATTTATAAATGAGTTGCTTACCAAGAAGAGCTTAAGAAATGTTATTGGTGACGTAATTAAGCGTGTAGGTATCTCTCAAACAGCCTTATTCCTTGATAAAATCAAAGATATTGGTTTTACAATGGCTTATAAAGGCGGTCTTTCATTTAACTTATCAGATTTAATTGAACCTAAAGAAAAACTCGATATTATCAATAGAGCTCAGGAAGAGGTTGATATGATTATGGAGAATTTCAGCATGGGTATCATAACTGAAAATGAAAGATACAATCAGATAATTGATATCTGGAGTAGAGCCAATACCAAAATTGCAATGACACTGATGGATCAGTTAAAAGAACATAAACAAGGATTTAACTCTGTGTTTATGATGCTTGATTCAGGTGCAAGGGGCTCACAGGAGCAGATTAGACAGCTTAGCGGTATGAGGGGATTGATGGCAAAACCTAGAAAATCCGGAGCTTCCAGCAGTAACGATATTATTGAAAACCCGATTTTGGCAAACCTTAAAGAAGGTCTGTCGGTTTTGGAATACTTTATTTCTACTCACGGTGCAAGAAAAGGTTTGGCCGATACAGCTTTGAAAACGGCAGATGCGGGTTATCTTACCAGGAGATTGGTGGATGTTGCGCAGGATGTGGTTATAACCGAAGAAGATTGCGGAACTCTAAGAGGAATTGCAATAAATTCTTTGAAAGAAAATGAAGAAGTTGTTGAAACCCTATACGAAAGAATAGTTGGTAGAATGAGCCTTCAGGATATTTATGATCCCCTTACGGATGAATTAATTATTCGTGCCGGAGATTATATCACTGAAGACATAGCTCAGGTAATTGAAGATTCTCCTATTGATACTGTAGAAATTCGTTCTGTACTTACCTGCGAGTCTAAAAGAGGTGTTTGTGCAAAATGTTACGGACGAAATCTTACAAATAACAGAATTACTCAGATTGGTGATGCTGTCGGAATTATCGCTGCTCAATCAATCGGTGAGCCGGGTACTCAGTTAACACTTAGAACCTTTCACCTTGGTGGTACAGCAGGCTCAGTTCAAAGCAGTAACAAATTAGCCGCGAAATTTGAGGGTGTAATAAAGTTTGATTCAGTAAGAACAACTGAAGTAACTGATGATAATGGTGAGACAAAAACCATTGTAATTGGTAGAATGGGTGAGCTGAGAATTCTTGATGCTAAAAGAGATAAAGTTTTATCAACTCATAACTTACCTTATGGTTGTGACTTATTTGTGAAAGATGGACAAAAAGTAAATAAAGGCGATGTACTTTGTTCCTGGGATCCTTACAATGCCGTTATTATTTCTGATATAGAAGGAACTGTTAAGTTTGAAAACCTTATCGAAGGTGTTACTTACAGAGAAGAGGCCGATGAGCAAACGGGTTATAAGGAAAAGGTAATTATACAAACGAAGGATAAAACAAAAATACCTGCTATAATTGTAGAACCTAAAGGTAAAAATGATGATATAAAATCATTTAATATACCGGTGAATTCACATATTAAGGTAAAGGATAACCAAAAGATCAAATCCGGTCAGATAATCGTAAAAATACCTAGAACGATGGGTATGGTTAGGGATATTACAGGAGGTCTTCCTCGTGTTACTGAGCTTTTTGAAGCAAGAAACCCTTCAAATCCATCTGTAGTGACTGAAATTGATGGTTCTGTATCTTTTGGTGGTATTAAAAGAGGAAATAGAGAGATAATTATTGAATCTAAAGACGGACAGGTTAAAAAATACCTGGTTCCATTGTCCAAGCACATACTTGTTCAGGAAAATGATTACGTAAAAGCCGGTTTACCTTTAAGTGAGGGAGCAATTACTCCTTCAGACATACTTTCTATCAAAGGACCTTATGCCGTTCAGGAATACCTGGTAAATGAGGTTCAGGAAGTCTATAGAAGACAGGGTGTGAAAATTAATGATAAGCACATTGAAGTCATTGTAAGACAAATGATGCGTAAAGTAATTATTACAGATCCGGGTGATTCGCATTTTCTTGAAAACGAATCAGTTGATAAAATTGACTTTTTAGAAGCAAATGATTTTATTTTCGATAAGAAAATTGTGACTAATTCAGGTGATTCTGTCAATTTAAAAGTTGGTCAGGTTGTTACTTTAAGACAATTAAGAGAAGAGAATTCTATACTTAAAAGAAATGATAAGAAAATAGTAGAATTCAGAGATGCTCAGGCAGCTACATCTTCTCCGGTCTTACAAGGTATCACGAAGGCATCCTTGAGTACCAGTAGCTGGATATCAGCTGCTTCATTCCAGGAGACTACAAAAGTGTTAAGCACCGCATCAATAACAGCTAAGGAAGACTTTTTATTAGGTCTGAAAGAAAATGTTATAGTTGGTCATAAAATCCCTGCCGGAACCGGTTTAAGGATATTTGACAATCTGATAGTTGGTTCAAGAGAAGAGTTTGAAGAACTTTCGTCAGATAAAAAAGACGTGAAGAATGTTGCGGAGACTGAAGAATAGAATAGTCCTTCAAAAGGGATGAATAGCGAAGAAAGGCCGGTTTCATGAAACCGGCCTTTCTTTTTAATAAAAGTATCTTAACTTTGTAATTAAATTTATAATAAAAACTATTGATATGGCTGATGAAAAAAATGTGAAGCAACAGGGACAAATGAATATTGAACTATCTGAAGATGTTTCTGAAGGTGTCTATTCAAACTTAGCTATAATTACACACTCTCACGCTGAATTTGTGGTTGATTTTGTACGAATGATGCCTGGAGTTCCCAAAGCAAAAGTTAAATCCCGTATTATACTGACCCCTCAACATGCAAAAAGATTATTGCATGCATTAAGTGATAATATTAAAAAGTATGAAAAGCTGCATGGTGAAATAGAGGACAAAGGAGGTCAGGCCGGTCAGGGTGGAATGCCTATGAATTTTGGCGGACCAACTGCTCAGGCTTAATACATTTTATATAAAAAGTAAAAAGGTTTCAGAAAATGCTCTGAAACCTTTTTTTGTCGGAGTGACTGGACTTGAACCAGCGACCCCACGCCCCCCAGACGTGTACTCTACCAGCTGAGCTACACCCCGATATTTTACTGCAAAATTAACTGTTTTAGACTTTTTTTCCTTTTTAAATCAAGGTTTTTCTTCAGAAATATAACTGATGCATTAATTATCTGATTACTCTTTCAATAAATATTATAGTTGCTAGGCTACTTCCACAACAATTCTATACAAAATCCTTCGATAGCTCTCTGCCTCAGGCTGATAAAGAAACCAGTAGAAACAAAAAGCAGCTTAAAAAAACTGTTCTTTAAAAAACGCTTATTTTTAATTCGACATGCAAAAATGTCTTTTTAGAAATAATCGGCTAAGTATTGCTCGGTAGCAAGGATGCTACTAATAGTGTGGGCTGTGACACGTTATGTGAAAATGTCAAAATAAATACAAAATTGGGATTACGGCCGGCCGCCCTGTATTTCATCATAATCTGTATAAAAGACAAGGTTTATTGGTTTGGAGATATTGTTAAATCAGAATAGTTAAAAACATTTGAATTGCGTCCGGATATGAATTTAACCATGGTTGAATTTGTGGTAATGCCCAATCATTTTCATGCGAGTATTAGAATAGGGGATAATAAACATAATAAACAACAACGTGACCCACATTGTAGAGACGTTGCATGCAACGTCTCTACAACACAATCCCACGCGTTCCCCACGTCATCGAATCCGGCAAAAAACCAATTTGGTCCGCAATCAAAAAAATTGGCACCCATTATTCGCGGGTTCTTTTTGGTGTACAGCTTTACTTTGATTGGTTTGTTCATTTGTAAATAATCCGTTTGCAATTGCATTGCTACAACCACAAAAATCTTTACTGAAACTTTCAAAAATTCTTAACAGAAAACCCAAAAAATTAAGCTGTATGCTGTTTTAATGCATAAGGTCTATTGAATGCTTCTTGTGACAATTTAAAGTATGCTGAAAGTTTCCGGATAGTTTCTTTTGAAAAGCCTTTTTGATAGTTTAAAATTTTTGAAGCAGTTCCTTTAGTCAGCCCTAATATTCCGGCAAGATCATTTTGATTTAGTTGATTTTCTTCCATTAATGTTTTCAACAACTCAACCGGATTGAGTTCAATATTTGAATAATGTTCCTCATCCCACTTTTGAATCAATAATTCCAATAACTCTATTTCATCTACCAAGTCTTCACTTTCTTTTGACAATAAGGACTCAAGTATATCGCAATAATGAATGTACTGATGCTCATCTTTTATAACTGTATATTTTAATTTTTCCATTATTTAAATGATTTAGAAATTAATATGCATCAATTATATACTGATTGCCACTTTTACATAAAGTTGTAAATATATGTCCTCAATAGAAAGCGTTCTCACTATAGAATTGCAAATCAGAAAGAGTTCTCTCACGCAGCTATCTTATTATGCTCTATATTATGACTCACCCTACACCCTCTCTATTGTTAGAGAGGGATTTGTGGTAAAAAGTTCTTTTTAATACATTAATGAAAAAGTACAGCCTTACTCTTAGCTGTCATGCTGACGATAGGAAGCATCTCCGGATTAATGGGGAGTTATCTCACAACATTTTCCATTTTCCATCATAATTTTGCCCTAAACTTCTAACTGATTACTTTCAGACTTTATAAACTTTCTACTTTTAACTCCTTATTTAAGTCTTGAACTTCTTGGAATTTGGTCTCTTAGATCTTGGTCTCTTGGGTCCTGCCTACTGCTGCTGCCTCCTGCCTACTTTCCCCTTTTCCCCTTTTCAAACTTTCTACTTTCTACTTCCTTCTATTACAATTACAAATTCACCCTTTGGCTTTTTCTGTTCAAAATGTTTTAAAACATCACTACATTTTCCCCTTACAGTTTCTTCAAACATTTTAGTAATTTCTCTTGAAACAGAAACATTTCTATCAGGCGAATCCAATTCGGAAATTTCTTTCAATAGCTTAACAATTCGATAAGGCGATTCATAAAGGATAGACGTTTTTGTATCCTCCAATATCGCATCTAATGACTTCTTTCTACCCTTTTTTTGAGGCAAAAATCCGTAAAACGAAAAATGATGATTCGGCATGCCGGATAGTAAAATAGCAGGTACAAAAGCCGTTGCTCCGGGCAAACATTCAAATAAAATGCCTTCATCTATACAGCTTTTAATAATCAGATATGAAGGGTCTGAAATTCCGGGTGTGCCGGCATCAGAAATTAATCCTACATCCTGCCCGCTTTTTAAACGGTTTAAAATCTCTTCTGTTCTGTTTTTTTCATTATATGTATGGTAAGAACGTAGCGAAGTATCTATACTATAATGCCTGAAAATCTTACTGCTCACCCTTGTGTCCTCTGCATATACTATATGTAAATTCTTTAGGAGCTCCACAGCCCGGTAAGTTATGTCAGCCATATTCCCTATGGGGGTGGGTATTATATAAAGCTTGCCATAACTCATTTTTTGCCTGTTTTATTTAACAGCTTTCAACTGTATTGTATAAGACTCCATAACCGGATTCGCCAGCAATTTTTTAGAAGCAGTTTCAACTACTTTTTTCGCTTCTTCTTCACTATCGGCTTCAATAGTTAAGTTAATGTTTTTGCCAATTCTAACATTGGTTATATTGTCTATCTCTAAGTTTTGCAAGCCTTTCTCTACAGCTTTACCCTGAGGATCTAATAGTTCACTTAGTGGCATGATTTTGATTTCTGCTTGGAATTTCATTTTTTATTAAAAATTTTTAGATTAAAGGATAAAATGGAAATTACTATGTAAGTTAAAATTATCATCGGTAATGCCGATAAATTAAAAAGCAAAAATAACAAAATACTTACAGCCAGTAATAAAATAGTATCAATGTTGTCCTTGATTTTATTTTTAGTGAATTTTAATGCTATTAAATTTAAATTACTAATCATCAGTAAACTCAAGACCACTATTTGAATGATTAGGATTTCTGTATTAAAAAAAACAGATTGCCAGGCTGCATCATTTTCATACCAATAAACCATACCAATTGCATACATAGCCATCGCCGGAGTTGGCAGCCCCTTGAAATGCACAGACTGACTTTCATCTATATTAAACTTAGCCAATCTCAAAGCACCAAATGCCGGCAATAAAAAAGCCAACATATTTAAGTTTAAAATCTCTCCACCTACTTCATGACCGGAGGCACTCAATAACTGAAAAAAAATAAAACCGGGAGCCAGTCCAAAAGAAATCACATCTGCCAGTGAATCCAGTTGTTTACCAATTTCAGATGCCTGATTAAATAGTCTTGCCGCAAATCCATCTAAAAAGTCAAGAACTGCTGCCGCAATTATAAAATATGTTCCAATTATGATATCATTATTTAAAATGTGATAAATAGCAATACTGCCACAAATCAAATTTAACAGTGTAATGATATTAGGTATCTTAAAAAAACTTGTCAAAACATTAATTCATTAGTTCTTCAATTTCTTCAGCTTCAATTGGAATGTCGCCCATAAGATCAACCGGACCATTTTCAGTAATTAGAATATCATTTTCCAATCGAATTCCAATTTTTTCTTCTCTCACATATATGCCGGGTTCACAGGTCAATATAGCACCTTCCTCTAAAGGCGTGTATCGGTCTCCTGTGTCATGAACATCTAAACCCATAAAGTGAGCCACACCATGCATGAAATACTGCTTATACAATGGACTTTTAGGATTTTGATTTTTTACATCATTTTTATTCAACAGCTTAACATCTATCAATGCTGATTCAATAATCTTAGCGGCTTCCTTATTATACTCATCAAGAGTCATTCCTACCCGCATTAATTTAATACACTCCTTTTGAGAATTTAAAACAGCATTATAAAGTTCTTTTTGACGCTTGGTAAACCGGCCATTAACCGGAATTGTACGGCTCATGTCAGAGGCATAGTTAGCATATTCAGCTCCATAATCCATTAAAAGTATATCACCGTCTTTACAAACCTGATTGTTCAGGGTATAATGCAAAATACAGCTGTTAATTCCTGAAGCGACTATAGTATCAAATGCGTTTCTAGAAGCACCATTTTTCAAAAAATTATATAAAATAGCAGCTTCAATTTCATATTCATTAATTCCGGGAGACACTAATTTCAAAACTTCCAAAAAGGCTTTCTTTGTAATGGAGCAGGCTTTTTTTATTAATTCAATTTCAATTTCATGTTTTGAAACCCTCAACTCCTGCAAAATCGGATAAGCTCTCATAAAATTATGAAGAGGATAAGCTTTTTTCAATTCTTCTGCCTTTCTTTGGTTTTGGTCCGGCAATGCCGACTTAAAACGATCGTGCTCATTTAAGGTCAGGTAGATATGCTCACAACGGTTAATCAGCAAAGGCAAAATGTTATTAAACTCATCCAGATAATGAACATTTTCAATCCCTGAAATGGCTCTGGCCTCTTCCGGCTCCAATGAGTTACCATCCCAAATTTTAGTTAACTCATCGGTTTTTTTAATAAAAAGATATTCCTGCACCTCACTTACCGGTGAATTCGGTATCAATATTAATATTGATTTTGCCTGATCTATGCCACTTAAATATAAGAGGTCAGTATTTTGCTTAAAAGGGAAATTTTGATCAGCTGTTTTATGTTGCTCATCATTTGAGAAAAATATGGCAATAGATTTCGGCACCATCTTTTGCATAAATAATGTACGGTTTCTTTGAAACAGATTGTTATCGATCATTTCATATTTCATAATCCAAATTTATTTTTAAGTTTCCTGAAAATATAATAAAGTTTAATGAATTGTTTTCATCCATTTAAGCCTCAAAGTTAAAATTATTGAGTAAATTTAATCTTTTTCTTAATGGATAAAAAAAAATGGAAAAAAATGATTAGATTTTATTGTTATTAACAGAATTCTTTTCTACTTTTGCAACTCCAAAAAATTAAAGTAAATATGCCAACTATACAGCAATTAGTCAGAAATGGCAGGAAAGAAATCAAGGCCGCTAGTAAATCAAGAGCATTAGATTCTTGTCCACAAAAGCGTGGAGTGTGTACACGTGTATATACAACTACGCCTAAAAAGCCTAATTCTGCGTTAAGAAAAGTAGCTAAAGTTCGTTTAACGAACAACATAGAGATAATCGCTTATATTCCGGGTGAGGGACATAATTTGCAGGAGCACTCAATAGTATTGATCAGAGGTGGAAGGGTTAAGGATTTGCCGGGTGTTAGGTATCACATAGTTCGTGGAGCTTTAGATACTTCCGGAGTAAAAGACAGAAAGCAGGGAAGATCAAAATATGGAGCTAAAAAACCGAAAGCATAAACGTTAAAATTAATTTCTTTCAATAATGAGAAAAACAAAACCAAAAAAGAGGCCACTGGCCCCGGATTCAAGATATAAAGACCCATTGGTAACAAGGTTTGTTAATAACCTGATGCAGGATGGTAAGAAAAGTATTGCATTCAATATTTTTTATGAATCTTTGGATAAGGTAGAAAAGGTGACCGGTGAAAATGGTTATGAAACCTGGAAAAAAGCATTGCATAATATTATGCCGGGAGTAGAAGTGAAAAGTAGAAGAATTGGAGGGTCAACTTTCCAAATCCCTTCTGAAGTTCGTCCTGAAAGAAAGATTGCTTTGGGAATTAAGTGGTTAATCATGTTTTCTGAGAAAAGAGGTGGCAAAAACATGTCAGATAAAATGTCTGCAGAAATTATAGCAGCTTCTAAAAATGAAGGTGCTGCAATTAAGCGTAAAGAGGATATTCACAGAATGGCAGAGGCTAATAAAGCTTTCTCTCATTTTAAAGTATAATTAGAAAAAATAGCACAATGGCAAAAAGAGATTTAAAATTTACGAGAAATATTGGGATTGCCGCGCATATTGATGCCGGAAAGACCACTACAACAGAGAGAATTCTCTATTATACTGGTTTATCTCATAAAATCGGAGAGGTTCATGATGGCGCTGCTACTATGGACTGGATGGAGCAGGAGCAGGAAAGAGGTATTACGATTACTTCTGCTGCTACAACTACATTTTGGAAGTTTCGTGATAATGAATATAAAGTAAACGTTATTGACACTCCAGGACACGTTGACTTCACAGTAGAAGTTGAGCGTTCATTACGTGTATTGGATGGGGTTGTTGCCTTGTTTTGTGCAGTAAGTGGAGTTGAGCCTCAGTCTGAAACAGTTTGGCGTCAGGCGAACAAATATAAAGTACCCAGAATTGGATTTGTGAATAAAATGGACAGATCAGGAGCTGATTTCTTTGAAGTTGTTAAGCAAATTAAAGAAATGTTAGGTGCAAACCCAATTCCAATTCAGGTTCCAATCGGTGCAGAAGAGAATTTCAGAGGAGTGGTTGACCTTATCACCAATAAAGCAATTATTTGGGATGACGAATCAATGGGTATGACTTTTACGGAAATTGAAATTCCGGAAGATTTGGCCGATACCGTTGTGGAGTACAGAGGAAAAATGATTGAGAGCATCGCAGAATACGATGATGAAATTTTAGAAAAATATTTTGAAGATCCGGAATCAATTACTCAGGATGAAGTAGAAGCAGCTCTTAGAAAAGCCACTATTGACATGAGTATTATTCCAATGATGTGTGGTTCATCTTTTAAAAACAAAGGTGTTCAGGCAATGTTGGATGCTGTTATTAAGTTTTTGCCAAGCCCGTTAGACATTGAGTCTATCATTGGTACTAACCCAAAAACAGAAGCTGAAGAAAAGAGAATGCCGGATCCGGATGAGCCTTTTGCTGCACTTGCATTTAAAATCGCTACAGATCCTTATGTAGGTAGATTAGCATATTTCAGAGCATATTCAGGAAGACTGGATGCAGGCTCGTATGTTTTAAATACCAGAACCGGTAAAAAAGAACGTATCTCACGTGTACTTCAAATGCATTCTAACAAACAAAAC
The DNA here is from genome assembly GCA_007695095.1 of Chitinophagaceae bacterium. NCBI lineage: Bacteria > Pseudomonadati > Bacteroidota > Chitinophagia > Chitinophagales > Chitinophagaceae > Chitinophagaceae bacterium. The sequence continues at coordinate 42,759 of REEL01000154.1, forward strand.
CCTATCGACTTCATTGAAGCCGGAGATATTGGTGCTGCTGTTGGATTTAAGGATATCAAAACAGGAGATACCCTTTGTAATGAAAAACATCCGATTGTTTTAGAAAGTATGACTTTCCCTGAACCGGTTATTGGATTGGCTATTGAAGCTAAAACTCAGGCAGATCTTGATAAGTTAGGTAATGCATTGTCAAAACTTGCTGAAGAAGATCCTACATTCAGAGTAAAATTTGATGAAGAAACAGGTCAGACCGTTATTAACGGAATGGGTGAGTTACACCTTGAGATTATTGTAGATAGATTAAAAAGAGAATTTAAAGTAGAGTGTAATCAGGGAGCCCCTCAGGTTTCTTATAAGGAAGCAATTACAACTACACTTAAACATCGTGAGATATATAAAAAGCAGTCCGGTGGTAAGGGTAAATTCGCAGATATACAAATAGAGATTGGACCGGACGAGGATAAAGAAAAATCAGGATTACAGTTTGATAATGCCATCTACGGAGGGTCAATTCCAAGAGAATTTATTCCGGCAGTAGAAAAAGGTTTCAAAGAAGCTATGAATACAGGTGTATTAGCCGGTTATCCGCTTCAGAGTTTGAAAGTTAAATTATTCGATGGTTCATTCCACGCGGTGGATTCAGATGCAGTTTCTTTTGAATTGTGTGCTAAGTCAGCTTTTAGAGAAGCTTGTAAAAATGCTAAGCCAATTTTATTAGAGCCTGTAATGAAGTTAGAAGTAATAACTCCCGAAGAATATACCGGTGATGTTGTTGGTGATTTGAACAAGAGAAGAGGACAAATGGAATCGATGGATATGAAAGGGAACGCACAAGTTATAAAAGCGAAAGTTCCTTTATCAGAAATGTTTGGATATGTAACCCAGTTGAGAACACTTTCTTCCGGAAGGGCAACCTCAACTATGGAATTTTCTCACTATGCACCGGCTCCGGAAAGTGTAATTGAAGCTGTTGTAACACAGGTAAAAGGTAAAGTAAAACAAAATTAAGATGGCGCAAAAAATCAGAATTAAGCTAAAGTCTTACGATCATAATCTGGTTGATAAATCATCAGAGAAGATTGCTAAAACTGTAAAGTCAGCAGGTGCAGTTGTTGCAGGGCCAATACCCTTGCCAACTGAAAAGAAAATATTCACTGTTTTGCGTTCACCGCACGTGAATAAAAAATCCAGAGAGCAATTTCAGCTCTGTACATACAAAAGGTTGCTGGATATTTATAGTGCAACATCCAAAACAGTAGATGCTCTAATGAAGCTTGAGCTACCAAGTGGTGTTGATGTTGAAATTAAAGTTTAATAAATTACTTAAAATTTAACCTATTATTTAGGTTGATAGAATTATAAAACGATGAAAGGTATAATTGGTAGAAAAATAGGAATGACTCAGTACTTCCGTCCGGATGGAACGCATGTCGCCTGCACTATTATAGAAGCAGGGCCTTGTAAGGTTATCCAAAAGAAAACTGTTGAAACAGACGGCTATGACAGCGTTCAAATCGGCTATGGGGTAAGGAAAGAGTCTCGTACCACTAATGCTCAGAAAGGACACTTTAAGAAGCATAATTCTGATTCCATGCAAGTAGTTAGAGAAATCAGAGATTTCGATTTGGAAAAAGAATCCGGTGATGAAATAACCATTGAGATTTTTGCAGAGGGAGATAGAGTAAGTGTAGAAGGTGTATCTAAAGGTAAAGGTTTTCAGGGAGTAGTAAAAAGACATGGTTTTGCCGGTGTCGGTATGGCTACTCACGGTCAGCACAACAGAGAAAGAGCACCCGGATCATTAGGCGCAGGCTCATATCCTTCAAGAGTATTCAAAGGAATGAGAATGGCAGGAAGAATGGGCAGTGATAAAATTACCCTGAAAAAAGTACCGGTTGAAAAGGTAATTGCTGAAAAAAATATTATTTACATAAAAGGTGCAGTACCCGGAAGAAAGGGAAGCATTGTAATGATTAAGAAAAATTAAAGTATACTTTTCAAATAGAAATTATGGAACTTGAAGTATTAAATATAGAAGGAAAAACAACCGGAAGAAAGATTAATCTTTCTGATGATGTTTTTAAAACCGTGCCAAATGATCACATTATCTATTTGGATGTAAAGAGGTATATGGCTGCTCAAAGGCAAGGTACTCATAAAACCAAAGAAAGAGGTGAGATTAGAGGTTCAACCAGAAAGATTAAAAAACAAAAGGGAACGGGTTCGGCGAGATTTGGAGATATTAAAAATCCAATTTTCAGAGGAGGAGGACGCATTTTCGGTCCAAGACCAAGAAATTATAAGATTAATTTGAATAAAAAAGAAGTGGCTATTGCCAGAAGATCTGCTCTTACTTATAAATTACAGGATAATCAAATTAAGGTTATCGAAGATTTGAGCATGGAGCAGCCTCGGACAAAAGAGTTTATTTCTTTTTTGCAAAACCTTAATGTAGAAGGAACAAAAGTTGTTTATGTATCAACAGAATTGGATAAAAACGTGCTTTTATCGGCAAGAAACATCCAAAGAGTACAGTTTAGCAAACCGCAACAACTTAATACCTATTCTATATTAAATGCGAATAATCTTATTCTGACAGAAAAATCTGTTGAAGTTATAAACGAAATTTTTAAAAAGTAGATTCACCGGAATTACAATTATAAATAGTAAATGATGAAAAATATTTTAATTAAGCCACTCATAACCGAAAAGTTTACCCAGTTGGGAGATAAACTCAACAAGTTTGCTTTCGTGGTTGACAAAGGCTCTAATAAAATTGAAATAAAGAAAGCTGTTGAAGAAATGTACGGAGTAACTGTACTGGATGTCAACACATCTGTAAGAGTAGGAAAGCAAAAATCAAGATACACCAAAACAGGTGTTATTTCAGGTAAAACCTCTGTTTTGAAGAGGGCTATTGTTACAGTGGCAGAAGGTGACACTATTGATTTTTACAGTAATATTTAATTAAGAGAAAATGGCAATTAAGAAATATAAACCAACTTCACCAGGTACCAGATCCAGAGTAGGTAACCTATATGCAGAAGTAACTACGGATACTCCTGAAAAGTCTTTGCTTGCACCAATGTACAGCAAAGCCGGAAGGAATAATCAGGGTAGAATGACTGTTAGATACAGAGGTGGAGGACACAAGAGAAAGTATAGAATAGTTGATTTTAAAAGAGATAAGCAAGGAATACCCGGCATAGTTAAGACGGTAGAGTATGATCCAAACAGAAGTGCTTTTATTTCTTTAATAGCTTTTAAAGACGGCGAAAAAAGATATATTCTGGCACCGGAAGGAATTCAGATTGGTGCAACGATTATAAATGGACCGGAAGCACCTATTGAAGTAGGGAACTCTTTACCATTGAAAAATATACCTTTAGGTACGGTAATTCACAATATAGAATTACAGCCGGGTAAAGGAGCTCAATTGGCAAGAAGTGCCGGTACTTATGCACAATTGCTGTCTCGTGATGAAAAATATGCTATTGTTAAATTACCTTCGGGCGAAACCCGCATGGTATTGATAACAACAACAGCTACTATAGGAAGCGTATCAAATCCGGATCATTATCAGATAGTACTTGGTAAAGCCGGTGCAAATAGATGGAGAGGTCGCAGACCAAGAACTCGAGCAGTAGCAATGAACCCGGTAGATCACCCTATGGGTGGTGGAGAAGGAAGAGCTTCAGGTGGGCATCCTAGATCAAGAAATAGTGTGAAAGCTAAAGGCTTTAAAACCAGAGACAAGAAAAAAGCATCTAATAAACTCATATTAAAACGTAAGAAATAATTAGTTATGGGCAGATCAATTAAAAAAGGACCTTTTATAGATTTTAAACTGGATAAAAAGATTACCGCATTGAATGAAGGTGGTAAGAAAACAGTTGTTAAAACCTGGTCCAGACGTTCTACTATTACACCGGAGTTTGTTGGACACACTTTGGCAGTACACAATGGAAATAAATTTATACCAATTTATATTTCTGAAAATATGGTTGGACATAAATTAGGGGAATTCGCTCCTACAAGAAACTTTAAGAGCCATTCATCTAAGAAATTAAAATAAGATAAGAATGAAAGCTATCGCAAAATTAAATAATTGCCCTACATCTCCTCGTAAGATGAGATTGGTTATAGACACTATCAGAGGTGAGCAAGTTGAAAAAGCACTCGGGATTTTAAAATTCCAAAAGAAGGAAGCTGCAAGAAGAGTTGAAAAACTATTGGTTTCTGCAATTTCTAACTGGGAAAACAAAAATGAATCTGAGAGAATTGAAGATCACAATCTGATTGTAACAGAAGCATATGTTAACCAGGGAAGAACTTTGAAAAGATTACGTCCGGCTCCAATGGGAAGAGCACATAGAATCAGAAAAAGATCAAACCATGTGTTTTTAGCAGTCGAGTCATCGCAAATATTAGCAATGCCGCCTGAAAAACCGGAATTGAATGAAAATGAAAATGAAATTGTTGAAGAAAATCAAAATACAGAAGCTTAATTTTATACTATGGGTCAAAAAGTAAATCCAATAGCCAATCGTTTGGGAATTATTAGAGGATGGGACTCTAATTGGTTCGGTGGAAATCGTTACGCAGATAAAATAATCGAGGATGAAAAACTAAGAGATTATATCAAAGCGAGAATCAGTAAGGGTGGAATTTCTAAAATTGTAATTGAAAGGACTTTAAAGAGAGTTACAATAACTATACATACATCTCGTCCCGGAATTATTATCGGAAAAGGTGGATCTGAAGTTGATAAGCTTAAAGAAGAGTTAAAAAAATGGTCTAATAAAGATGTTCAATTGAATATCGTTGAAATCAGAAGACCTGAAACAGATGCAACGATTGTTGCTGAAACTATTGCCAGACAGCTGGAAGCCAGAGTGAATTTCAAAAGAGCATGTAAAATGGCTTTATCCTCTGCAATGCGTATGGGAGCTGAAGGTATTAAAATCCGTGCTTCCGGTAGATTAGGTGGAGCGGAGATGGCAAGAACAGAAGAATTTAAAGAAGGTAGAACTCCTTTACATACTTTTAGAGCAGATATAGATTATTCTTTACAAGAAGCCAAAACGGTTTACGGAAAGATTGGAATTAAAGTTTGGATTTGTAAGGGAGAAGTATTCGGAAAAAGAGATTTATCACCAAATATTGGTGTAAAACAAGAAGGTGGACCAAATAAAAGAGGTGCCGGTACGAGAGCACCAAGAAGAAAACCTAAAAAGTAAATTTAAGACTATATAATTAACATATTATGTTACAACCAAAAAGAACGAAATTCAGAAGGGCGCAAAAAGGCAGAATGAAAGGGAATGCCCAAAGGGGAACTACCATTGATTTCGGTTCATACGGAATAAAATCCATGGAGTCGGCCTGGATAACGAACAGACAAATTGAAGCAGCGAGGATTGCTATCAACAGGTTCATGAAAAGGGAAGGTCAGGTTTGGATTCGTATATTTCCGGATAAGCCAATCACTAAAAAGCCTGCTGAAGTTAGAATGGGTAAAGGTAAAGGTGCTCCGGAAGGATGGGTTGCTGTAGTTAAACCGGGTAGAATTATGTTTGAAGTTGATGGAGTAAATGAGGAAACAGCAAAAGAAGCCTTGAGGCTGGGTATGCAAAAATTACCCGTGAAATGTAAGTTTGTGAAATCAACCGAATTAGGTTATTAAATTATAAAATCATGGCTAAGAAAAAATTCGATTTTGCAGAATTAACAACTCAAGAGTTGCACGAAAAGTTAATAGATGATAAGGTAAGACTCTCTAAAATGAAATTTAATCACACGGTATCTCCTTTAGATAATCCAATGGAAATTAAGTTTTTAAGGAGAGATATTGCCAGAATTTATTCAGAATTAAATAAAAGAGAAACAGAAACTACTGCGTCTTAAATCTACATAACATGGAAAGAAAATTAAGAAAACAAAAAATCGGACAGGTTGTAAGTAATAAAATGGATAAAAGTATTACAATCTCCGTACAGAGAAAGATCAGGCATCCAAAGTATGGTAAGTTTATTAAACTTTCTACCAAACTGATGGCGCATGATGGAGAAAATGCCTGCAACATTGGGGATACAGTAAGAATTATGGAAATACGCCCAATGAGTAAGAATAAAAAATGGCGATTAGTGGAAATTTTAGAAAGAGCTAAGTAATTAATTATGATACAGCAAGAATCAAGATTAAGAGTTGCAGATAACAGTGGTGCTAAAGAAGTTCTTTGTATACGTGTATTAGGCGGTACTAAAAGAAGATATGCTTCTATCGGTGATAAAATCATCGTGTCTGTAAAAAGTGCATTACCCAGCGGTAACGTCAAAAAAGGTAGTGTTTCGACAGCAGTAGTTGTTAGAGTTAAAAAAGAAGTTAGACGCAAAGATGGCAGCTATATTCGTTTTGATGACAATGCTGTTGTTTTATTAAATAATAATGATGAACCGAGAGGTTCCCGTATATTCGGTCCTGTGGCCAGAGAATTGAGAGAACGTCAGTTTATGAAAATTGTGTCTCTGGCACCGGAAGTATTATAAAAGTAAAAATTCAAAACGATGAAGTTTAAGAAAAAATCAATACCTGATTTTAAAAGATTTGCTCCTAAGTTACACCTGAAAAAAGGCGATACTGTAAAAGTACTTGCCGGTGTTGACAGAGGAAAGCAAGGTAGGGTATTAGAAGTGGATGCTTCTAAATACAGAGCATTTGTTGAAGGTGTAAATCTTGTAAAAAGACATACCAAGCCAAGTGCAAAAGAACCCAATGGCGGAATTATTGACAAAGAAGCTTCTATACATTTGTCAAACCTGATGCTTGTTGATCCTAAATCAGGTGAACCAACAAGAGTTGGAAGAAGAATAGAAGATGATAAATTAGTTAGATATTCAAAGAAATCCGGGGAGGTGATAAAATAATGAGTTACGTACCAAGGTTAAAAAAACACTATGATGATGTAGTTGTATCTAACATGTTAGAGCAATTTAAGTATAAGTCTCGAATGGAAGTCCCTAAGATTACTAAAGTTGTTTTAAATCAAGGTGTTAAAGGAGCAACGGCAGATAAAAAATTAGTTGATATTGCAGTGAACGAAATGACTTCAATTTCAGGTCAAAAAGCAGTCTCAACCAAGGCAAGAATCTCAGTTTCAAACTTTAAATTGAGAGAAGGAATGCCCATCGGAGCAAAAGTGACTTTACGCAGAGAAAGAATGTATGAGTTTTTAGATAGATTATTAGCTGTATCTTTACCAAGAGTTAGAGATTTCAGAGGTCTAAATCCAAAAGGATTTGATGGTCGCGGAAACTTTAACATGGGAGTAACTGAGCAGATTATATTTCCGGAAATAGATATTGATAAAATCAGTAAAATTACCGGTATGGATATCACTATAGTTACTACAGCTCAAACTGACGAAGAAGGAAAAGTTTTATTAATGGAATTAGGATTCCCATTCAAAAAATAATATAATGTCAAAAGAGTCTATAAAAGCAAGACAAAGAAAAAGAGAAAAACTGGTAGCTAAGTTTGCTGAAAAAAGAAAAAAGCTAAAAGATGAAGGTAAATTTATTGAATTATCTAATTTGCCAAGGAATTCTTCCCCGGTAAGATTACGTAACAGATGTAAATTAACCGGCAGACCGAGAGGTTACATTAGAATTTTCGGTTTATCCAGAATTAAATTCAGAGAATTAGCTTCAAACGGTAAGATTCCGGGCATTACAAAAGCCAGCTGGTAATATTAATAAAGAATCATAAATAGAGACAGATGTTTACAGATCCAATAGCTGATTATTTAACAAGAATCAGAAATGCTCAAAAAGCAGGACATAAAGTGGTAGAAATACCATCTTCAAATATTAAAGTAGCAATAACCAAAATTCTTTATGATAACGGTTATATTTTCCGTTACAAAGTTGAAGAAGATGACAAACAAGGAATTTTAAAAATTGCTCTTAAGTATAAGGCAGGTTCAAAAGTGCCTGCTATTAGAGAGTTGAAAAGAATAAGCAGACCCGGTCTACGTCAGTTTAATAATGTTGACGATTTACCAAGAGTAATAAATGGTTTGGGTATTGCCGTTATTTCAACTTCTAAGGGTCTGATGACCGATAAGCAAGCAAGAAATGAAAATGTAGGCGGAGAAGTAATTTGTACTGTTTACTAAATTTAACATTAAATAAATAGCAATGTCAAGAATAGGCAATTTACCTATACCAATTCCAGAGAAAGTAAAGGTAGAAATTAAAGAAAATAATGAAGTTGTAGTTCAGGGCCCTAACGGCTCTATCTCTCAACAATTCTCTCCTGAAATGATAATTTCAATGGAGGAGGGGAATATTATAGTGAAAAGACCATCAGAGCAGAAAAGGCATAAAGCGCAACACGGATTAATCCGTACCTTAGTTGCAAATATGATAACCGGTGTAAGTGATGGTTATAAAAGAACACTTGAAGTGAATGGTGTTGGTTATCGTGCTTCTAATCAGGGACAAATATTGGAGCTTTCCGTAGGGTATAGCCACCCGGTATACATGGAAATACCTGAGGAAGTAAAACTTTCAACAGAAACTAAAAAGGGATCACCCCCAAAGATACTTTTGGAGTCTAATGATAAACAGCTTTTAGGTTTAGTTGCATCTAAAATTAGAGCCATTAGAAAGCCTGAGCCTTACAAAGGAAAAGGTATCAAATATAGTGATGAAATTTTAAGAAGAAAAGCCGGTAAAACAGCCGCTAAATAAACTCAATTGAAATGTTAACAAAAAAGAGTCTAAGAAGAAGAAAAATACGATACAGAGTAAGGAAGAAAATTTTCGGTACAGAAAATCGTCCAAGACTTTCCGTTTACAGAAGTAATAAGGAAATCTATGCTCAGGTTATTGATGACGAAAAAGGTCTTACATTAGCTTCATTTTCTTCCAGAAAATTAAAGGATGATGTAGCAGGTAAAACTAAGTCTGAAGTTTCTGAATTAGTAGGGAAGGAATTAGGTAAATTGACTAAAGATGCCGGAATTACAACCATAGTTTTTGATAGAGGAGGATACCTTTATCACGGTAGAGTTAAGAGTTTAGCTGATGGTGTCAGAAGTGAAGGAATAATATTCTAAAAATTAAAATAGTATCAAGGTGAATACCAATAAGCAAAAAGTAAAAACGAGCGAAACAGAATTAAAAGAAAAGGTAGTCGCAATCAATCGAGTGGCCAAAGTAACAAAAGGTGGTAGAACATTTAGTTTCTCTGCTATAGTTGTTGTAGGTGATGAGAATGGTGTTGTAGGCTATGGTTTAGGTAAAGCAAGGGAAGTATCAGTAGCTATTTCTAAGGGTACAGATGATGCAAAAAAACACCTGATTAAAGTTCCGATTATCAAGGGATCTGTTCCTCATATTCAGCAAGGTAAATTTGGCGCAGGAAAAGTAATGCTAAAGCCCGCATCAAATGGTACAGGTGTAATCGCAGGTGGCACAGTTCGTATAGTAATGGAAAGTGCCGGATATTCTGATGTTTTAACCAAATCATTAGGATCTTCTAATCCGCACAACGTTGTGAAAGCAACATTTGATGCGCTCCTGAAAATGAGAGACGCCTCTACTATTGCTACAGAGAGAAATTTAGATTTAAAAAAGGTTTTTAACGGTTAACCCATGGAAAAAGTCAGAATAACACAAATTAAAAGTCAGATTGACAGACCGGAGAGACAGAAAAGAACACTCAAGGCGCTCGGACTTACAAGAATGCACAAGACTGTGGAGAAAGAAAACTCACCACAAATCGCAGGCATGATAAAGAAAGTAGAACATTTAATAAAAGTTGAATATTTATAAATTATGGATTTATCAAGCTTAAAACCAGCCAAAGGTGCTGTTAAAATAAGAAAGAGAATTGGTAGAGGTCAGGGATCCGGAAGAGGAGGAACATCTACTAAAGGACATAAAGGAGCTAAGTCTAGATCAGGATATAAATTCAGACCGGGTTTCGAAGGTGGTCAGATGCCATTACAAAGACGATTACCAAAGTTTGGATTTAAAAATCCATTCCGTGTGGCATATACTGCTCTAAATTTGGATACACTCCAACATTTGGCAGATAAGCACAAGGTAACCGAGATAAGTGTAGATTTCCTTAGGGAAAAGAATGTAATAAGCAGAACAGAAAAAGTAAAAGTTCTTGCAAATGGAGAATTGACCTCCAAGCTTGTTGTTAAAGTTCACAAGTCAAGCGCTAAAGCAGAGGAAGCAATTAAAAATGCCGGTGGTTCACTTGAATTAATTAAATAGAGCGTATTTTGTTTCGTTTAATAGACAATTATATCAGATTAACATCTAAATAGGAATAGTTTAACTTGTTAATTAATATTATTGTACTGAATTTTGAATTTAAGTGAAATAAAATGAACAAACATTTATAACTTCGCGTAAAACCGAAGTACTTGTAAAAAACTGAAAGAATGAAAGGATTAATCCGTACACTGACTAACATATATAAAATTGAAGAGCTGAGAAACAGAATCTTGTTTACACTCGGCCTTATTCTTATATACAGGTTTGGAACTTATGTTGTGTTACCCGGTATTGATCCGAGTGCACTGGATAGTTTAGAACAACAAGGACAAGGTGGATTGTTAGGATTAGTTAATCTCTTTGCAGGTGGTGCTTTCTCAAGAGCATCAATTTTTGCACTTGGTATCATGCCTTATATATCTGCTTCCATTGCAGTGCAGTTATTGACATTGGCTGTACCTTACTTTCAAAAACTCCAGAAAGAAGGAGAAAGTGGCAGAAGACAAATAAATCAAATCACCAGATACCTGACAGTAATAGTTACAGCAGCTCAGGCATTTGGCTATATATTTAACATTAATTTTATTGCAGGAGATGCCGTTATTATTTCACAGGGATTGTTTACATTATCAACTGTAATCGTTCTTACTGCGGGTACTATTTTTGTAATGTGGATTGGTGAAAAAATTACTGATCGCGGTATAGGAAATGGTATTTCATTACTCATCATGATTGGTATTATTGCAACATTACCTTTTGCTTTGGCAGCAGAATTTACTTCCAGATTAAATGAAGGAGGAGGATTAGTTGTCTTTTTAATTGAAATCGCAGTATTGGTATCGGTTGTAGTGGCTGTAGTTCTACTGGTTCAGGGTACAAGAAGGATACCGGTTCAGTATGCAAAAAGAGTAGTGGGCAACAAGCAGTACGGTGGAGTAAGACAGTATATACCTCTTAAAGTTAATGCTGCCGGAGTTATGCCGATTATTTTTGCTCAGGCTTTAATGTTTATTCCCGGTACTGTAGCTCAGTTTTTCCCCGATGCAGCTGAAAGTTCCGGTTTTGTAGCTGCCTTTAATGATTTTACATCTGCTCCTTATAATATTGTCCACTTCTTATTAGTCATACTGTTTACCTATTTTTACACAGCTTTGATTGTGAATCCAGTGCAAATGGCCGATGATATGAAAAAGAACGGTGGTTTTATACCGGGTGTAAAACCCGGGAAGAAGACGGCAGAATTTATTGATTCAGTTATGTCCCGTATTGTTTTACCAGGATCCATATTTTTAGCTTTTGTGGCTATATTGCCAGCATTTGCTATGATGTTTGGAGTGAATATGCAATTTGCTATGTTCTTCGGAGGAACTTCACTACTTATTATGGTGAGTGTAACTCTTGATACTTTACAGCAAGTAGAAAGTCATCTTTTGATGAGACACTACGACGGCCTTATGAAATCCGGCCGTATAAAAGGGCGCTCTGCATCTGTCGGAGCAGGTATTTAAGCCTTTTAATTATGATTTATTATAAAACGAATGACGAAATTGAATTGCTTCGTCAAAGTTCTTTATTAGTTTCTAAGACCCACGCTACTATTATTCCTTACCTTAAAGAAGGTGTAACCGGAAAGAAAATAGACAAAATTGCAGAGGAATTTATAAGAGACAATAAGGCAATTCCTGCATTTAAAGGACTTAGAGGATTTCCCGCAACTCTTTGTATATCACCAAATGAACAAGTGGTTCACGGAATCCCTTCAGATGAGCCCTTTAAAAACGGAGACGTTTTATCAATTGATTGCGGAGTCAAAATGAATGAATTTTTTGGAGACTCTGCATATACGTATGCTATTGGTGAAATAACCGAAGAAGTTAGAAACTTGCTGGAAGTTACCAGACAATCCTTATATGATGCAATAGAATTTGCCGTCCACGGAAAAAGGTTAGGAGATATTGGATACGCAGTGCAAAATCTTGCTGAAAAAAAACATAAATACGGAGTAGTAAGAGAACTAGTCGGACATGGTGTCGGACGAACTCTGCATGAAGAGCCGGAGGTACCGAATTACGGAAGAAGAGGAACAGGCCCATTATTAAAAGAAGGTTTAGTGTTAGCAATTGAACCAATGGTTAACCTGGGAGTAAAAGAAATTGTACAGCTTAAAGATGGCTGGACAATCATTACGAAAGACAAAAAACCATCAGCTCACTTTGAACATACTGTTGCTGTTAAAAAGGGAAAAGCAGATATACTTTCATCCTTTGAAATATTAGAAGAAGAAATAAAAAAAAATGAAAATCTTACTAGTTTTTTCAAATAATTTCACGATATTTGCACTCTAAAATTTTTATGGCAAAACAAGATATAATAAAACAGGACGGGACAATCATAGAAGCATTGTCAAATGCGATGTTTCGCGCCAAGTTAGAGAATGGGCACGAAGTAATCGCACACATCTCCGGTAAGATGAGGATGAATTATATCAGAATTCTGCCGGGAGACAAAGTAGCATTGGAAATGTCCCCCTATGATTTAAGTAAAGGAAGAATTGTTTACAGATATAAGTAAGAAAAAAATAGATTATGAAAGTTAGAGCATCCGTTAAAAAGAGAAGTACGGACTGTAAAATAGTTCGGAGAAAAGGTAGAATTTATATTATTAATAAAAAGAACCCTAAGTTTAAACAAAGACAAGGTTAAAACGAAAGAATATGGCTAGAATTGCAGGTATCGATATTCCAAGGAATAAAAGAGGTGTTATATCATTAACTTACATTCATGGTGTGGGGAAATCAACAGCAGAGCTTATCTTAACTCAGGCTGGTGTAGATTTTAGTAAAAAAGTACAGGATTGGGATGATAATGATTTGACATCAATTCGTCAGATCATTCAGGACAACTTCAAAGTTGAAGGTGCTCTTCGCTCAAGTGTACAAATGGACATTAAGCGATTAATGGATATTGGTTGTTACAGAGGCATTCGTCATAGAAAGCGTTTACCGGTAAGAGGTCAGAAAACTCAAACCAACTCAAGAACAAGAAAAGGAAAAAGAAAGACAGTTGCCGGTAAGAAAAAGGTAACTAAATAAAATTGATCAACATCTTTAGAATTAAAGAAAATGGCAAAAACAAAAAAATCATCGAAAAAAAGAATAGTAGCTGTTGAACCGGAAGGCAAAGTATTTATTCAAGCTTCATTCAACAACATTATAATAACTTTTACCAATAGAAATGGTCAAACAATTTCTTGGGGATCAGCCGGAAAAGCCGGTTTCAGAGGTTCTAAGAAAAATACACCTTATGCTGCACAAATTGCTGCAGGCGATGCTGCTAAAACAGCTTATGACGCAGGGCTTAGAAAAGTTGAAGTGATAGTAAGAGGTCCGGGTGCCGGAAGAGAATCAGCAATCCGAACTATTAATTCTGCAGGTATCGATGTAACAATGATTAGAGATATTACTCCACTTCCTCACAATGGTTGCAGACCACCAAAAAGAAGAAGAGTATAATTAAATAAATTTTAGACAACTATGGCTAGATATACAGGACCAGCAAGTAAAATTGCCAGAAAATTTGGAGAACCAATCTTTGGTTACGATAAGTCTTTAGAGCGCAAAAACTATCCTCCCGGACAGCATGGAGTTACCAAAAGAAGAAAAGTTTCTTCTGAGTACGGAATTCAGCTTAAGGAGAAGCAAAAAGCAAAATATACTTACGGACTATTGGAAAGACAGTTCCTAAAGACTTTCAAAAAAGCGGCTTCTAAAAAAGGCGTTACCGGTGAAAACTTACTTCAGTTATTAGAAGCACGTTTAGACAATACTGTTTTTCGTCTTGGTTTTGCAACTACCAGAAGAGCAGCCAGGCAATTAGTGTCTCACAAACATGTTATTGTAAACGGAGAATTAGTAAACATCCCTTCTTATAGTCTTAAGCCGGGTGATGTTGTGAGCGTAAGAACAAAGTCAAAGTCATTAATGGCGGTAACTGACGCAATGTCAAAAAATAGCAAAACATATAACTGGCTACAGTGGAATGCCGATAATATGGAAGGGATTTTTACAGCTTATCCTCAAAGAGAAAGCATTCCTGAAAATATTAATGAGCAGTTGATTGTAGAATTATATTCTAAATAACCCAAAAAGTAATAATTAGTATGGCTATATTGTCATTTATAAAGCCCGATAAGATTCTTGTTCAAAAAACAACCGATTTTGAAGGGGATTTCGAATTCAAACCTTTAGAACCAGGTTTTGGCGTAACCGTAGGTAATGCTCTTAGAAGAGTTTTACTCTCTTCATTAGAAGGATATGCTATTGTTTCTGTGAAAGCCGAAGGTGTTGACCATGAGTTTTCAACTATAGAGGGCGTGATTGAAGATTTTACTGAAATAGTTCTTAATCTGAAGCAAATCAGACTGAAAGATACAGTAAAAGATTTGGAAGAAGAGCAGGAAACTATTTACATTTCTATATCAGGAAAAGAAGAATTCAAAGCAAGCGATATTGAAAAAGCTACCAACAGATTTCAGGTTATGAACCCGGATTTGGTGATTTGCAGAATGGAAAGTTGGGTAAAGCTGGAACTTGAATTGATAGTTAATAAAGGTAGAGGATACGTTCCTGCAGAAGAGTTAAAACTTCCTGAACTACCTAAAGGCCACATTTTGATGGATGCTATTTATACACCTATCAAAAAAGTGAGTTATCATGTTGAGAATACAAGAGTTGAGCAAAAGACAGATTTTGAAAAACTTACTTTGCATGTAAAAACTGATGGAACAATTAATCCTGAGGATGCTGTAAAAAATGCTGCAAGAATACTTATTCAGCACTTTATGCTAATATCTGACGAGAATATCACTTTTGATTCTGAAGAGAATAAAATAGATAATGTTGTAGATGAGCATATTTTACACATGCGTAAGCTTTTGAAAACAAGTTTAGAGGATTTGGAATTAAGTGTAAGAGCTTATAACTGTTTAAAAGCAGCTAAGATTAATACATTAGGTGAGTTAGTTGAAAAAGATATTCCTGAGCTTCTTAAATTCAGAAACTTCGGTAATAAGTCTTTGGAAGAAATACAGCAATTACTTGATGATAAAGGATTGAATTTTGGAATGGATATTTCAAAATATAAACTAAACGAAGAATAAACTATAATGAGAAACGGAAAGAAATTTAATCAGTTAGGCAGAAAAGCACCTCACAGAAAGGCGATGCTGGCAAATATGGCTTCTTCTCTGATTAGTCATAAGAGAATTTCAACGACAGTTGCTAAGGCAAAGGCATTACGTATGTATGTAGAGCCTTTAATTACTAAGTCAAAAAATGACACAGTTCATTCAAGAAGAACAGTTTTTAGTTATTTACAAGATAAATCAGCTACTAAAGAACTTTTTGATGGCATAGCTGCAAAAGTGGTTGACCGTCCGGGAGGATATACAAGAATTATAAGAACTGTTACCAGACAAGGTGATGCCGCCGATATGTGTATTATCGAGTTGGTTGATTACAATGAAACCTATGTTTCCGGAGATGCTAAGAAAAAGACCAGAAAGCGTAGAACCAGAAGAGGTGGTAGTGCGGCTCCTGAAAAAGCTGCAACAGAAGAAAAAGCACAAACAAAACCGGCTGACGCAAAACCTGAGGTAAAGGAAGAAGAAAAAGAACCTAAAGCAGAGACTGCTGAAAAAGTTGAGACTTCAGAAGAAACTAAAATTCAGGATGCTCCTGCCGAAGAGACAAAAGCTCAGGAAAGCCCTGCTGAAGAAGATAAAGATCAGGCTAAGGAAGAGCCAAAAGATGAAGATAAAGAAGAAAAGAAATAACTTTTCGTCAAATACATTAAAAGAAGCTATCCATTTGGATAGCTTTTTTTGTTAATAAAAGTTTTTTTAAATTTCTGATTGGATAGAGCATTAATGTCATTTTGAACCTGCAGAAGTGTAGTATCAATTGTATTTAATTTAGAATTTTTATTTTTGCTCTTAGCTATTAATTATAATTGTTGAAAAGAAACTAATCCTGTATAATATGAAAATTCTAATGGTATGTTTGGGGAACATTTGCAGATCTCCGCTTGCAGAAGGTATATTGAAATCAAAAATTGACAAAGATAAATTGAGTGTAGAGGTTGATTCTGCCGGTACATCTGCCTATCACAGCGGAGAGAAACCTGACCCACGCTCGATAGAGGTAGCCAATAAATACAATATTGATATTTCTAATCAAAAAGCAAGACAGTTTTCAGCTTATGATTTTGAAGTTTTCGATAAAATATATGTTATGGATAGTTCTAACTATATGGATGTAATTAAATTAGCCAATAGCAAAGGAGAAGAGGAAAAGGTTATGCTTATTATGAATGAAGCTGAACCCGGTAGAAATATAAACGTCCCGGATCCATATTGGGATAACGATGGGTTTGAGCAAGTATATAGAATGCTTGACCGAGCTTCTGATGAGATTATAAATAAAATTAAAACTAAGAAACTCTGATTTTATCATATTTTTCAAAGCTTTAAATAGAACTGATTATTTTCGAATAAAATATATTGAATGAAACCATCATTGGTAAAAGGAACAAGAGATTTTAATGCTATTCAAGTTAAAAAGAGAACGTATATCTTTGATACTATACGGGAAAAGTTTGAGCTTTTTGGCTTTCAGCCGTTAGAGACACCGGCTATGGAAAATATGAGCACACTGACCGGAAAATATGGTGATGAAGGAGAAAAGCTGTTGTTTAAGATTTTAAATTCAGGAGATTTTTTAAAAAAAATTACTCCGGATTTGGTTGATGAAAATCAGTCAAACCAAGTAGCTCCGTTGATAGCTGAAAAGGGTTTAAGGTATGATCTTACAATTCCATTAGCAAGATATATAGTTTTGAATCACGGTAATTTGACTTTTCCTTTTAAACGATATCAAATTCAGGCAGTATGGCGAGCTGACAGACCACAAAAAGGCAGATATCGTGAGTTTTATCAGTGCGATGCTGATATAGTAGGAAGCACTTCAGTGTTGAATGAGTTGGAATTAATTCAGTTGTACGATTCTGTTTTCTCAGCTTTTGGACTGGAAGTAAGTATTCGTTTCAATAACAGGCAAATACTGGAAGGTATAGCTTCTGTTTTGGGTGTAAAAGATAGATTTAATGAGTTTTGTCTTGTATTAGATAAATTAGATAAAGCAGGAGCTGAAGGAGTTGATCTTGAATTCGGGAAAAGAGAATTTCCTCAAAATTTAATTGATAACTGGAAAAGTTTGATTTTAATTAAGGGGACGAATCGGGAAAAATTAAACTTTTTAGCAGATCAATTCGAAAAAAACTCTGATCCAACATCGATTAATGAGATTTCTTTACTCTTAGATTATCTGGATTCGGCAAAGATTAATAATCCGTTGAATTTTGACGTTAGTTTGGCAAGAGGATTATCCTATTATACAGCTTTTATTTTTGAAGTAATAGATGTAGACGGAGAGTATGGCAGTTTGGGTGGCGGTGGTCGATATGACCAGTTGACATCTTTGTTTGGATTGGATAATATGCCGGGAGTAGGTATTTCTTTCGGTGCAGATAGAATTTATGACGTTCTGGAGAAAAAAAATGCTTTTCCGGCTGATTCAGAAGAAATTAAATTAGTTATGATTACTAATTTCAATAAAGAATTTACAAAAAAGCTAATTGAAATAGCAAATGATTTCAGAATTGCTGGTATACCATGTGAAATTTACCCTGTAGATGACAAATTAAAAAAGCAATTCAGATATGCCGATCAGAAAAATATATCTTATGTATTAATTGCAGGTGATGCAGAAATAGAGAATAATACTTTTAGCCTGAAGAATATGAAATCAGGTGAACAACAAAGTGGATCTATAGAAGATCTTATTGAAAAAGTTAAAAAAATAATGCATTAAGCGCTGATTTTTTCAGTAAGTGAACTGCGATTCTTCATTAAAAATTTCAAAATGACAAAGAATATTAAAATTGACAATAGAAGTTACAAGCCTGAAGATTTATATGAATTAATCGCCGGACATCCGATAATTGAGTTATCTGATTCAGCCATTGAAAGTATAACGAATTGCAGAAATTATTTAGATGCAAAATTAGAGAAAGAAGACTCTTTGTTTTATGGAATTAATACCGGTTTTGGAGCATTATGCGATGTAGAAATAGATAAATCTCAAAATGAAGAATTACAGGAAAATTTGGTTAAATCCCATGCATGCGGAGTAGGAGAAGAAGTCCCGGATTCAGTTGTTCGCTTAATGATTTATTTAAAATTGGTCTCTCTCAGCAAAGGGAACAGCGCAATTTCTTTAGAGACAGTAAATAAACTTATTGAAATTTATAACAGAGGCTTATTGCCGGTAATTTACCGGCAAGGTTCCTTAGGAGCATCCGGTGATTTGGCACCTTTAGCTCACATGAGTCTGCCTTTAATAGGCGAAGGTGAAGTCCGCTTCAAAGGAAAAAAATATGACTCAGCAGACTTGATGAAGGAGCTTGGCATTAAACCTATAAAGCTAAAGGCAAAAGAAGGGCTTGCATTGCTAAACGGGACGCAATTTATGCTTGCTTATGCATCTAATATTTATTTGAAGGCAGCAAGACTGGCTCCGATTATAGATGCAATTTCTGCATTAAGTTCTGTGGCTTATGAAATAAGTCCTGATCCATTTAATCATTTGGTACATTCAGTCAGACCATATAACGGTCAAATTGAAGTTGCAAAAAGATTGTTTAAATATCTGGAATACAGCTCCGGAAAAACAAAGCGAACTCAGATTCAGGATCCATATGCTTTCAGATGTATTCCTCAGGTTCATGGAGCTTCGCTGGATATCGTAAATTATTGTGGTTCATTATTTACAACTGAAATGAATTCTGTTACAGATAATCCATTGGTTTTTCAGGATGAGGATAAGATTTTATCCGGCGGTAATTTTCATGGACAACCACTTGCCATGGCTTTGGACTATTTATGCATTGGTTTGTCTGAGTGGGGTAGTATTTCAGAAAGGAGAACGTATAAGTTGCTTTCAGGAAAGCGATCTTTGCCGGTTTTTCTTACAGAAAAATCAGGATTACATTCCGGATTTATGATACCTCAGTATACAGCCGCTTCATTAGTAAGTGCTAATAAGCAGCTTTGCACACCTTCCAGCGTAGATTCAATAGTTTCATCTAATGGGCAGGAAGATCATGTAAGTATGGGGGGGAATGCAGCAGTTAAATGCTTTAAAGTGTTGGAAAATTTAGAAAATATTTTGGCAATAGAGCTTTTAACTTCGGTAAGGGCATTACAATACAAAAAAGAACTTATATTGCATCCTGCTTTACAGAATATAGTTGATGATTTTCTGAGTGAGATTCCATTTAAAGAAGAAGACCATGTCTTGTATAAAGAGATTCATAAAGCAAAAGATTTTTTGAAAAAGCTGCAGCATGAAAATGATTTACTTTAAGAATTGTAATTTTGCTTAACAATTAAAATATTGGTCTTTGCGAAGCGTTCGAATTAAGTACCTGTACGAAATAAAGATATGTCCATAAATGTAAAGAACTTGACCAAAATTTACGGTAGTCAGAAAGCTGTAAATGATATTAGCTTTGAGGTTGAAACCGGACAAGTTTTAGGTTTTTTAGGCCCAAACGGTGCAGGTAAGTCAACAACCATGAAAATCCTGACATGCTTTATTCCTCAAACATCAGGAAAAGCTTTTGTAAGTGGATTTAATATTGAGGAAGAACCCATGGAGGTTAAAAAGAAAATTGGTTATTTGCCGGAAAGCAATCCGTTGTATTATGATTTATATGTTATTGAATACCTGAATTTTGTAGCGGGTTTGCACGGAATTAAAAAGAACAAATCAAATTTAATTACAAATATCATAGGTCAAACCGGTTTACATAAAGAGAAATTTAAGAAAATAGGACAATTATCTAAGGGTTATAAACAAAGGGTTGGTCTTGCTCAGGCTATGATTCACAATCCCTCTGTTTTGATTTTAGATGAACCTACCAGCGGATTAGATCCAAATCAACTTTCAGAAATCAGAGAACTTATTGTGAATCTGGGAAAAGAAAAAACAGTAATACTTTCTACACATATTATGCAGGAGGTTCAGGCAATGTGTGACAGAGTAATCATAATCAATAATGGCAAAATTGCTGTGGATGATACAACAGATAACTTACAACAACATAATAAACAGAGCGTAATCGTTTTTGTAGAATTCAAAGAAAAAGTGAATACAGAGGATTTAAAAAAATTGAGTAATGTTTTAAAAATTGAAAGAATAAATGATAAATCATTTAAGTTACATTCAGCTCACGAAAGTGATATTCGTGAAGATATTTTTAAATTTGCAGTTTCATTAAATCTGACTATACTTAACCTGCATACAGAAAAATCAACTTTAGAGGATGTTTTTAGAGATATAACCCTTAAACAATCCTAAATAAAATAAGCATGACCAGTATTTTTTTCAAGGAATTAAATCATTTTTTCAGTTCATTGGTTGGATATATAGCTATTACTGTATTTTTGGTAGCAACCGGTTTGTTTATATGGATTTTTCCTGACACAAATTTGCTTGATTATGGTTATGCCACACTGGAGGGGCTATTCATAACTGCTCCATATATTTTCCTGTTTTTAGTTCCGGCAATTACTATGCGAACTTTTGCAGAAGAAAAAAGCTCCGGCACAATCGAAATGCTTGTTACAAAACCAATCAACGATGTTTCAATTATTTTAGGAAAGTATTTAGCTACTTTGGTTTTGATTGCCTTTGCTATTTTTCCTACACTCTTGTATTATCTGACCATATACCTTTTGGGCGCACCTGTCGGAAATATTGACACCGGAGCTGTACATGGTTCATATATAGGTTTGTTTCTGTTAGCTGCTTCTTTTGCAGCTATAGGAGTATTTGCTTCTTCAATCACTTCAAATCAAATTGTCGCATTCGTATTGGCACTATTTTTATGCTTCTTTTTCTTTTTAGCTTTTGAATTTTTAAGCAGACTTCCAATTTTATTTGCCGGTTTTGACTATTTGGTTGAGCAGCTGGGAATTAATGCCCACTATCGTTCGATAAGCAGAGGTGTAATAGATACCAGAGATATAGTTTATTTTTTGTCGCTGATTGTATTTTTTTTATCGTGCACCAAAATTTCCCTGGAGAGTAGAAAATGGTAAAGTATTTAAAAAATAAAAAATTATCAGCGCTGCTACAGTTACTTTTACTGTTGCTTAGTCTCTTTTTAATAAATTATTTAGCTTCAAATTTTTATAGCCGAATTGATTTAACCAAAGAGAAGCGATTTACTTTATCAAGCGCTACCATTGATTTAATTAATAACTTAGATGACAGAGTATATATAGAAGTTTATTTGGAAGGTTCCTTTCCGTCAGGATTCAGACGATTGAGAAATGCAACTGAAGACATGTTGGCTGAATTTCGGTCAAGATCGGGAAACAGAATTGATTACAGCTTCATGGACATATCTTCAATTGAAGATAGAGAAGAAAGAAGAGCATTTCAAGATCAGTTACACGAAAAAGGAATTTTACCTACAACATTATCTGTTCAGGATGGAGACGGTTTTAGTCAAAAAGTTATTTTCCCGGGAGCAATGGTTTTCTTTAAAGGAAGAGAACTTAGTGTAAATCTTTTAGAAAGTGGTATTGGTTCAGGAACATTTCAGGCGCTGAACCAATCTGAAGAATTATTGGAATATAAATTTGCATCTGCAATAAATCAACTTGACAGAGATGTCAAACCAAGAGTTGTTTTTTTGGAAGGGCATGGTGAGTTATTACCGGAAAAAGTTTTGGATATTTCACGGGAACTTCAAAGAAAGCAATATGAAGTTTTTAGAATGAATATTCATGAGCAGGTTACAATTGGTCTTCATAATGATGTACTGATTATTGCAAAACCCAGAGAGCGTTTTAGCGAACAGAATAAGTTTAAAATTGACCAATTTGTGATGGGTGGCGGTAGTGTTATTTGGCTTATCGACCAAATGGATGCCGAAATGGACAGTCTGAGAGGGCAAACCATGTTTTTCTCAAACATGATGGACTTAAATCTTGACGATATGTTGTTTAAATATGGAGTCAGGATAAATCCGGATTTAGTCCAGGATTTGCAATGTAATCCCATACCTTTGGTAATAGGAAGTATGGGAGGTCAGCCGCAAACAGAGTTATTCCCCTGGTATTACTATCCGGTGGCTATTTCACCAAGTGATCACCCGATTAACAGAAATATTGACCCGGTTTCTTTTAAGTTTGCTTCAACCATAGATACTATCAGAACCATAAATCAGGATATTGATAAAACAATATTACTTACATCTTCTCAATATAGCAGGGCACTTATGGCACCGGTTAGGCTTCA
The DNA here is from genome assembly GCA_007695095.1 of Chitinophagaceae bacterium. Taxonomy (NCBI): domain Bacteria; kingdom Pseudomonadati; phylum Bacteroidota; class Chitinophagia; order Chitinophagales; family Chitinophagaceae; species Chitinophagaceae bacterium. The sequence continues at coordinate 65,481 of REEL01000154.1, forward strand.
TTTCAGTATGTTGCAGGAAGACCCGAATCCGGAACATTTTCGACAACCCCAAAGAAAGTTGGCCGTATTGCTGGAAGGAACTTTTGAATCAGTTTTTAAAAACAGATTGGCTCCGGAAACCATTAGCATGATAGATAGTATACCGGAAGTTATTTATCGGGAAGAAAGTCTGCCGACAAAAATGCTGGTGATTTCTGATGGTGATTTTATAAGAAATGAAACAACATCCCGGGGAGAAATTTATCCTTTAGGATTCTACAGGTATACAGAGCAGACTTTTGCAAATCGTGATTTCTTGTTAAATGCCATTGATTATATGATAGATGACAGTGGGTTAATAGAAACCAGAAACAGAGAAATTCGACTGAGACTTTTAGACAGAACTAAGGTTAACGAAGAGAAATTTAAATGGAGGGTAATCAATATGACAGTACCTCTTATCTTTGTTTTGATATTTGGTATTATATACAATTTTATCAGGAGAAAACGGTTTACATCTTGATGCCCAATATATTTCTAGGGTATTAAAGGTAGTTTTTTTGAATTTTTAGTAAGTATATTTATTTAGTAGAATCTACCTAAGTGTTATAAACAAAGACAAAATGAAACGTAATAATTTAATTTTATTAATGGGTGTAATAGTAATTTCTATTGTCACCTATGCTGTAGTTTTTCTGTTGGATACAGGTAAAAGTTATGATCCGGAAGCCGAAAAAATATTTCATGTAGATGATGTTGACCAAATCCAAAAGATATTTATTGCCGGCAGACATCATGATCCGGTAACTTTAGAAAGGAAAGATGATCATTGGTTAGTTAATGGAAAATATGAGGCATTAGATTATAAAATAGATTTATTATTATCAACGATCAGACGGGTTAGAATGAAATATCCGGTGCCTGAAAGGCAGTTAAACAGAGCTTTGAATGATTTAAGAGCCTCCGGTATTAAAGTAGAACTTTATAATGATAACATGGACAAACCATTTCATGTTTACTATGTGGGTATGCATACATCAGATTATTTGGGAACTTACATGATTCGTGAATTTGACGGTGAGGTTGCAGAGTGGCCATATGTAACTCATATTCCCGGATTTCATGGGTTTTTAACGCCCAGATATGTTACTCAATCTGAAGATTGGAGAGATTTAACTGTTTTTGATTACCCACTTGATGAGATTGCAAGCGTTAAGGTAGAATACCCTTCTAACCCCTCAGCTTCTTTTGAAATTATATCAAAAGGGAATGATAATTTTAAAGTATTAAATCACAACAGGCCTGAAGAAACTGAACGACCGGTTTACAAAACTGCCGTATTAGAATATTTAAATAATTTTAATGGCGTGAATGCTGAGGCTTTTGAGAACAGATTGCCTTCAAAGGACTCTATAATGATGACTACACCGGCAGCAAAAATTGCAGTAGAAACTGCATCCGGAAAGAAAAACGCTATTCGTATCTTTTACATGCCTGTTTCTCAAAGAACTAAAATGCCCTATGTGAATGGAGTTTTAAGAGATTATGACCCCGATCGCTATTTTGCAGCTATAAATGAGGAGCAGGATTTGGTAATTATTCAGGATTTTATCTTTGGAAAGTTCTTCAGAAGTTATGATGAGTTTTTTATGAGTCCGATGTAGTTATTTCAGTAGAAATTTTTGCACTTAAGTGAGGGAGGATTTTTTTTAATTCAGTGAGCTCTTCATTGGTCTTTTTTACTAACAGTTTATGTGCTTCGCTATTTGGGAAAAGAGCTCTGTGACCTAAGTTTTTTCTCAATTTATCAACTCTTTGAATGATAGCTTTGTCTTCCTGCCGGGTGACTGCCTCTGAAAACTTTTGCCAGATGTAGTCTATTGCCTGATCATTTGGATGAAGCATGTCTTCATTATAAAAACGATAGTCTCTTAAATCATCCATCATCAGTTCATAAGACGGAAAGTAAAATAAATGTTCTTTATACTTTTCTTTTAACAGGTCTTTTAGGTAAAAAAGTCTGGCTTTGCTGCTTTGATTTTCAGGAAATCCGTCTCTGATATATCTTACAGGGCTGATTGTTAAAATTATTTTAGTTTCGGAGCTGAGCTTAGGCAACACACTTTCAAAAGCCTTTAGCATTTTTTCAGGAGTGGACATTTCTCTGGTAAATTTATCAGCGGGATGTTTATGACAATTATTTACAATTTTGTTTTCATTTTTTAAATAAAAGGTAAAAGAACTCCCCAAAGTGATTATCAGCCAATCAGCATTTTTCAATTGAGTACTTGCTTTTTTTGATGCCTCATTCATGTTTTCTAATGCTGAGTCTATATCTTTACTTGAAAACCTACTATGATGGTCCCAACTGTGCCAAATTTCGTTATGTTTATGTAAATCCTTTTCTGTAAATGATTTATTATTGACTAAATGATTGAGGGAATTACAAACAGAAAGAGGATTATAGATTATACCAAAGGGATTATTTATAACGTTGTATCCGAAATATTCTAATTTTTTACTTATATTTTCAGCAAAACATGATCCAATAGATATAATTTTGTCATTTAATGATATTTTTTTTTCTGACTGAGGTATTTCAAAGGTGGTACGAAACTTCACGATTAATTTTTAATTTTTTAAACTTATAGACTTAATGGAAAGTAACCAACGTCTCTTTAAAAATAAGCATTTACTTTTATTTTTTTCAGTTTTTATTTTGTTATTCAGCCAATACGGATGCAATAAAGACGATATTTTAGACAGATCGGATGCTGAATTAATTTTTTCTACTGATACACTTACTTTTGATACTGTTTTTACAACTTTAGGATCAACTACCCGCTCTTTTAAGATTTACAATCAATATAATCAAACAGCCCGGATTAAAGAGATTCGTCTTTCCGGTGGTGAAAATAGTCAATTTAGAATTAATGTTGATGGAATAAGCGGTACAGAATTTAAAGACTATGAGATATTGCCGGGAGATAGTATGTATGTATTTGTCGAAGTTACCGTCGATCCTTCAGATGCTTCACTCCCATTTGTGATGACTGATTCTATCAGCTTTTTATTAGGCAATAACCCTCAAAAAGTGACACTTGCAGCCTGGGGACAAAATGCAAATTTTTATTATGGTCAAACTATCTGTGATGAAATTTGGGATGATGATAAACCTTATGTAATTGTAAATTCCCTTTTAGTCGATTCTGCTTGTTTTTTACGTATAGAAGAAGGCGTTCAGGTACATCTCAGTAATAATTCACGTCTTTTTGTAAATGGCACTTTAGAGCTAAACGGGCAGATAGATAATCCGGTAATATTGCAGCAACTGAGATTGGAGCAGTTTTACAGAGAGTTACCCGGGCAGTGGGAAGGTATTCATATTTTAAGACCTTCTGTAAATAATGTATTTTCAAATGCTCTTATTAAAAATGCAGTAGTAGGGGTAAGGGTAGATTCTTTACCAGAGAATAATAACCCTAAAGTTTCCTTTTTTAATACAGAAATCAGAAATACGCTGAGTAGTGGCATTTTGGGAATTACAACCGTTTTGTATGGGGAAAATATACTCATTTATAATTGCGGAGAGCATAATATTCAAATGGAATATGGAGGAATTTATGACTTCAGGCATGCTACATTGGCAAACTACAGTTCAAGCTTTATAAATCACAATAAACCGATAATCAGGGCTAGTAATTTTCTGGCCACACCGGATGCACTTTCTCTGGCACCAATTTATGCAACCTTTACAAATAGTATAATATATGGTTCTTTAGATGAAGAGATTTTTATTGAAGAGGCTGAGCCGGGAGTAGTAGATGTAGAAATTTTGTTTAATCATGCTTTGGTAAAAACCGAAATGCCTGAAGACACAGTTTTCTTTAATAATGTACTAAGAAATATGGATCCGCAGTTTACGGATAGGTTTGAAAAGGATTATACTTTACTGAATGGCTCCCCTGCTATAGATGCGGGCACACAGGATGCAGGTGTACAGAACGATTTCAAGGGAAACATGAGGTCCGGGCAACCTGATTTGGGTGCATTTGAATTCCAATAAATAAATATAGAAAAAAAACAATTTTAAGGATTTTATTTTCAAATTTAATTCTGCGTTTAGCGTTGTAGAGTATTAAGATTATTTA